>NZ_JBSRLA010000019.1:0-60365 GCF_055149105.1 Desulfosalsimonas sp.
AGGTTCAATGTTCAAGGTTCAATGTTCAAGGTTCAATGTTCAAGGTTCAATGTTCAAGGTTCAATGTTCAAGGTTCAATGTTCAAGGTTCAATGTTCAATGTTCAAGGTTCAAGGTTCAAGGTTCAATGTTCAAGGTTCAAGGTTCAAGGTTCAAGGTTCAAATAAAAAGAAAAAATGTTTCAGTGGTTATCCAACCCTGAACCCTGAACTTCCAACCTTGATGGAATCGTAAAAAGTCCTTAAACGGATATAACCGCCAACCAATAAAAAAATAACTTCTTGATTTTACTTAACACTTAATCACTTAAAACTTAACACTGCCTGTAAAAAAAGACTTTTTACAGGCTCATCAACCTTGAACCTTGAACCTTGAACATTGAACAAAAAAATAACATTGGATGAATACGGATATTCTTGTAAGATAGCATGGTTTTTCAAATCATCCATATAAAAAGCACAAACGCGTTTTTGCAAGGAGGACAGCAATGTCAAACAAGAAGTCTGTTGACATCCGTCAGGCCGAGGACCTGCTGGCACCCGCGGAACGGGGCGTGATTCTGCTGCCGGTATCGGCCATCCGGGAATCGGATCACGCCTTTTTCTGGGCGGCGTTTTTTCTGGCCATTTCCGCCTGTCTGCTGGGGTCTGCCGCCGCCCTGATGGCAACGGCCTATGAACATCAGCCTTTTATCATCATGATCGAGGCGTTCGGGGCCATGTTTCTGATATTTTTCGCGGCGTTTTTGTTCCGCGGCATGCAGATCCGCAGAAAGTCCAGGGCGCGGGAACAGCGCAGGCTGGCCAGGCAGATCGTATACCCATATGCTGAAAATGGCGGTTATAAGCAGGACGTTGAGGCCGGCCGGCTTCAGGATACCATCCGCAAGGAGTTTGGCGACGGCAAGGCCCGCAGCCGCCAGGAGGTAATCGGCATTCTTTCCGGCATGTCCACCGAAGACGTGGATGTGGGCACTTTAAACGAGGTGGTCGACACCCTGGTCAAGGCCGGCTTGTTTACGGAGACCGAAAGCAGCGGCAAAACCCTTCTGGCCTACAACAAACCGGCCGAAGCCTGATCGGCTTTCCGGGCGTTGCAAAATCTGTCAGCCGGATGCATTTTTACAGTTATGTACATTGCAAAGAAAAGGACCCGAAGCGGCACCCGTTATTTCCTGCGCCAGAGCGTTGGGCGCCGGGGCGCGCTCAAAAGCCGGCATCTTTTTGACCTGGGCGGCAATCCGGCAGACTACCTGGTCTACCCGGATGACGGGTGCGCTTTTTACGTGCACGAGGATTTGTGCGACCGGCTTCTTGAACTGGGTGTGGATCCGGACAACAACGAGCTGGAGCGGGTGTTTTTCCCGTTTCTGGACCCGGAAACCCAGCGGGTCATCCAGGCCTTCTCCCATGATCACCTGACAGCCGGGGCCAGGCAGGAGGTGCGCCGAAGCGTGAATCAGGCGGAAAAAGGAGATTTTCACATATTTGACCGCCGCCGGATGCATTATCTGCGGTTTGCCGCAATGGATCAGACCCATATCCGGGCCGCGCCAGCCAAGATCTACCGCGATCTGCTGGACAAGTCCAGAGATGAGATCGAGCAGTATTTCATGGAAAAAGAAAACATCCTCACCGCCCGGGAAAAGAAAATCTATCCTTACGTGATTTTCAATGTGGCAGACGCCTTTCCCGGGCGGCTGCCGCACAGGTATCCCGAAACCCTTCCCCGGGAGCAGGTGGATGCATGCTTTATCGAAGCGGTCTGCCGGTTGAACGCGGATGCGGCCTTCTGGGCGGATCTGGCCTGCAGCGACGGATTAAACGAGTATCTGATCCGGTACGTGTGCTGGTTTTTTGACAACGAGTTTTCCCAGGGCGCTTACCTGGAAGAATGGATCCGGGAGTGGATGGACCGGCGCCGGACATTTCAGCCCCCGCCGGCCAAAAACCGCATGGAAAAAGATGAAGCGGTTGCGGTGATGGGCATTTCAGCGCATGATTTTTCCGGTTATACAATCAAAACCCTCACCCGCCAGTACAGGCGCATGGCCCGCCGCCATCATCCGGACCACGGCGGGGACCATGAAGGCTTTATCCGGCTAAACCGCGCCTTTGAAACCCTGCTGGCCCGGCTGCGCTCCGGCGTCAGATAATCTCAATGGATTCAGCCTCCATGAGCGCCGTTGCATGATCTGTTGAAACGGCATAGGAAATATCGCTTTTAATAGGGGTCTCAGCGTTTTTGAGGTGATCGGGCATCAGTTCCTGGGGTGAGAAACGCCCGCCGATGACCCCGATGATCCGGCCGTCAGACAGGTTGATCAGGGGTCCGCCCCGGTGGCCGTCATGGACCAGGGAGTCAAACAAAAAAAGCCGGGTTTCATTGCCTGACAGGATTTTGGCCGAGATGACCGCCTGCTTGATCACCTGGTTGTAGATGCCGTAAAAGCCAAATGGAAAACCCATGCTGGCCACCATGTTGCCCACGGGCACTTCCTCGGGGGTGCCCATGATGTGATCGGGCATGGCAATGTCGATTTCCTGGGAAAATTTGAGCAGGGCCAGATCCCTTTTCCGGTCGATTTGCCGGATTTCCACGCCCATGGGCACCACGGTCTCAATATGGGCCTGAGAAAAGCCCGTGGCTTCCTGCATGGGTACCACCATGAGCTCAAATCTGCCGGTTATCAAATGGGCTGCAGTCAGCAGGTAGCCGTCCGGGTGCACCAGAAAGGCCGATCCCCGGAACACCACCTGCTCGCCTTCCCTGCGAAACAGCATCATGCAGGCGTTTTTGTACTGAAAATATATATCCTGAAGCATTTCCGGTCTACCTCCTGTGGGGCTTTCTTTCCTGTTTGATCCAGTCAGCGACTTCTTCGGGATGGGTGCGCATCCAGCGCATGGCCTTTTCAAAGGGAAACAGGCCGTTGTCTTCCCGGATCCAGAGCATGAGCTGACCCTCCTGTTCAGGGGTCCAGAAGAACCGGTCCAGCACCTGGTACACTTTGGGCATGTCTTTTTTCAGGTCTTTTCGCACCATGGTGTGGATGGATCCGGCACCGCCGAAAACGTTTTCCGGGTCATCGAGAAACTTCAGGTTCCACCGCGCAAAGCTCCAGTGGGGCAGCCAGCCCGTAAATACAATCCATTTCTGGTGCTGAACCGCATGGGACAGTTCAGCCATCATGGCTACCTCGCTGCCTTCCTGGAGGCGGAATTCTTTGAGTCCGTAAACCTCCATGGCTTCACGGGCTTTGTGCGTGATCCCGGCCTCTGGCTCGATTCCGATGATGCGGCGGTTGAACTTATCTGCATGCTGCTTTAGTTCGGTGATGGAATCAATTGGGATGTAGGGCTTGTTGCGGATCCCGGTGCCGGCGGTGAGCCGGCCCAGGGTGATGTTTGGGATCACCAGGCCGATTTTGGTGCCTTTCAGGTTTGGTCCCAGATCCTTTACCTGGTCCTTGTACTGGCTGTAATACATGGAATGGGTGTCGGGCAGCCAGGCCGAAGCCATGGCATCGGCGCGGCCTTCTGCCACGGACTGCCACATTTTTTCTGCATCCATGGGCATGAGTTTGCAGGAAATGCCCAGTTTTTCCTCGAGCACGGCTTTGATCAGGTTGGCTGAAGCAACCGATGATGACCAGTCCGTATGGGCCAGTCGGAGGGTTTTGTTTTGGGTTTGCGCCTGTGCGCCGGAAACGACAGCCAGGCATATGGCCACCGCGGCCAGGCACAGGATTAACCGGACGGCGCTCGGAATTTGTTTCATGATGGTTTCCCCCCTTTTTCAGCCGGTATTTACCACAGCCGCCGCCTGCCAAAGGTTTTGTCCAGCGGCGGTCGGGTTTTGATTTTAAATTCCTTTCCGGCTTCCTGCTTGCCCAGGACAAATTCCTGTGGCGCGGTATAATCGGAAAGCCCCTTGTACAGGGCAACGCACATTCCCAGGAGCACTACGGCAAAGGGCAGGCCCGTGGTAATGGTGGCCGTCTGCAGGGCCACCAGGCCGCCGCCCAGGAGCAGGGCTGACGCCACCACACCTTCCATAATGGCCCAGAACAGCCTGGAGAGCACCGGCGGGTTGGGATTGCCCCCGGAAGTGATAATGTCGATGACCATGGATCCAGAGTCCGAAGAGGTGACAAAAAAAGTGATGATCACGACAATGGACAGGGCCGATGTGACGATGCTCAGGGGAAAATTTTCCAGCATCACAAACATGGAGACCGGAATGTTGTCCTGAACAACTTTGGAAATGCCGCCGGCGCCAAACATTTCAATAAACAGGGCCGTATTGCCGAAAATGGTGATCCATAAAAACGTGATGAAAGTGGGCACCAGCAAAACACCCAGGATGAACTGCCGGATGGTGCGGCCGTGGGAAACCCGGGCGATAAACATGCCCACAAAGGGTGACCAGGCGATCCACCAGGACCAGTAAAAGATGGTCCAGCCCTGCTGCCACTCGGTCTGCTCATAGGTTTCGTTCCAGGTGCTGAGCTGAGGCAGGTGCTGGATGTAATAACCGATGTTTTCCAGCAGGGCATCCATGATAAACAGGGTGGGGCCCACAAGGAGCACAAACAGGGCCAGCAGGCCTGCAAAGGCAATGTTGATCTCGCTTAACCGGCGGATTCCCTTGTCCAGCCCCTTGACCACCGACCATGTGGCCACGCCGGTGATGCCGGCAATCAGCATAACCTGGATGTTGGCCGACTGGCCGATGCCCAGCAGGTAGTCCAGGCCGGCGTTGACCTGCTGCACGCCAAGGCCCAGGGATGTGGCCACGCCAAACAGGGTGGCAACAGTGGCCAGAATGTCGATGATATTGCCCGGCCAGCCGTATATGCGTTCTCCCAGAAGCGGATAGAATGCCGTGCGGATCGACAGGGGCAGCCCTTTGTTAAAGGAGAAAAAGGCCAGCGACAGGCCCACCAGGGAGTAGATGGCCCAGGGATGCAGGCCCCAGTGCAGAAACGTGATATCCATGGCCTTTCGCACGGATTCGGTGGTGCCCGGTTCGGTCAGGGGGTTGGCTGCGTAGTGGAACATGGGCTCGGCCACTCCGTAAAACAGCAGGCCGATGCCCATTCCCGCGGAAAACAGCATGGCAAACCACCCCATGGTGGAAAATTCCGGCCTGGCGTCCGGACCGCCCAGCCGGATATCGCCGAAACGCCCGGCCAGCAGCACAAGGATGAAAATCAGCACGATGTTCACCGTCCAGATGAAAAACCAGCCGGCATACTTGGATATGCTTGTCTGCATTTGTGCAAAGACGCTTTCCAGGGACTGCTGGAAAACGATGGTGGCCACCACGAAAAAGATAACCAGGCCCGCTGAGATTAAAAAAACCTGGGGATGGATATCCAGATGAAACCAGCCTTCTTCGGTCTCAGTGTCGGTCTGGGTTTCCTTTTGTTCTGGTTTGTCTGTCATACCCCGTCCTCTGTTTGTTTGAGGTGAAAAGGAATATGGGCAAAGAAAATCATGGGCAATATTATAACCGGGATTTGTAAGTATGGCAAATGCGCGCGAGGTGAAACTTCGGTCCTTGAGTTTTCACCACGTTCGAATTTGCCTGGTTTTACCTTTGTGGTTTCGTAAAAAGCTTTTTACCGCGTCCGCTGTTTTTACAGGAAGGAAGCCCTGCGGCCGGGGTTTTAGTTTTTTCGCTCCTGACCGTTTACGGATTCATCAAATGCCTTCGCTTAAAATTTCAAAAACTCGGCCTGTCGGCCTCAGACAGTTTGAAATTTTTTAGCTCCGGCATTGGCTGAATTTTTCCGTAAACGCTCAATGTCGCTTCAAAAACTGAAACCCCGCTCTTGGACTTCCTTGGAAGTGTTTCCCCAGGGCCGCAGCCCAGGACCGAACACTGCAAATAACTTTTTGCCCCATGCTTAAAACCTTTGGTTTTATCTTTTTGAACCTTGAACCTTGAACGAAGTTATTTAGAAGTGTTTCACCCGGGCTGCCGCCCGAACACTGCAAATAACTTTTTACCGCATGCTTAAAATCTTTGATTTTATTTTTTTGAGCCTTGAACCTTGAACCTTGAACCTTGAACGAAGTTATTTAGAAGTTTTTAGATGGCACCGTAAAAAGTCCAAGATCAAGGCTTGCGCGATTTCGAAGAATGCAGCGTACTTATCCGTACGTGAAATTCTGAGGAATCGCGCATAACGCAGATATTGGACTTTTTACGGCGCCATCACCTTTGGAAATTGGAAAATAAGACCGCATATCCGCTGTCAAACTCATACAGGCTTTTTTCAGAGCGGCGGTAGCCGGCGATTTTTTTCGGCAGTTTGCCCTCGCCGGGATCCCGGTCGGATATGGCTTCGGTAAACACCAGGGTAAATCGGCCGGGTTTGAAAACCGCCATGATCTGCTCGATTTTTTCCCTGTAACCGGCCTCTGCCACGTTGGTTTCAAAGCTGGCATAAGAGCCGGATTCTTCGGGCGTGACATGGATGGTGGCATAGTGCTGGCCGGAAATGCGGTTCATGGAATAGCCGTAGGGCTCAAATACGAAGTGGTCGTTTTCCATGTCCGGATAGAGCCGGTCAATGCCGGTGCGCGACTCGATGTCTGCGGCGGTTTCCCCGGGCTTCGGTATAAAGGCTTTTAGCACGTCCGGGTCCAGGTCGTGCATGAGCAGCTCCAGGGTTTCGTCCTCGTCGTCTTCTGCCACGGCAGCCGGGTCCGGGGCGGAGGCGTAAAAAATGTGCACGTGATCGTGGTTGGCCGGGCCCAGCCTGTAGCTCTTGCCTTTGAAAAAATCGGTGAGCACGGCCACGTCTGATTCAAAGTCCGCGGGCTGGTACTGGGGGTACATCAGGTTTTTGCGCTCATAGAAGAAAAATGCGATGCGGTCTTTGTCAATTGCCCGTACCAGTTCCGGAACCGCCTTTACCAGGGTGGTTTTGCCGCAGGTAATCATCAGCACCCGGTCGGCCCAGACAAACAGGCTGGATTCGGAAAGCAGATAGGCGTCCATGTCCGGCCCGGAAATCACGCTGACGATTTCCGCATCGCAGGCGGCCACCACCTTGTTCCACCGGCCGTCTGCGTTGTTTCGCAGTTCCGGGTCCGGGGTCTTTAAAATGATTTCCAGTTTTTTCTCAGGTCCTTCAAATTCCATGCTCATATGCGTCACCTGTCGGGTTTGTCAATTTTTTGAAACCAGAATAACTCCTCTAAACTATATTAAATATCATTTTTGCCCGGCCGGGTAAACCCCAATCCGGAACGGTTTTCGCATGTGTCGGGGCGGGTGTGGTTTGTTTGTCTGCGGCGTGCTTTCGGCGATCGGACCGGGGCATTGGCTGGAATTTTAAAAACTCGGGCTTCCTTCCTGTATGTTGAATTTGTGCGGTGTTCCTGGTAGGAATCAAAAGTGACCTTTACCCAATGAAAGGAGATTTCATGCAGATTCGATTTTATGGTGCGGCGCGCGAGGTGACCGGTTCCATGCACATGCTGGAAACCGAAAAGGACCGGATTCTGCTCGACTGCGGCATGTTTCAGGGCAGGCGGGCTGAAGCCGATGAGAAAAACCGGGTGATGCCCTTTGATCCGGCCATCATTGCAAACGTGGTGCTGTCCCACGCCCATATTGATCATTCGGGCCGGATTCCCCTGCTGGTGAAAAAGGGGTTTTCCGGAAACGTGCTGACCACCCGCGCCACGGCGGACGCCTGCCACTACCTGCTGCCCGACAGTGCCCATATACAGGAATCCGATGCCGCCTATCTCAACTACAAGCGGGTGCGCGGGGCGCTGACGGATCTCACGGACCGGGATCAGAATGAAATCAAGAAAATGCTCAAGAAAAACGGCCGCACAGATGATGACGCCGTCTCCCGTTATATGGACCGCTACGGGCTGGCCCGGGTGGAACCCCTTTATACCTCGGCTGACGCCGAACAGGCCCTGACCCATTTTGCCGGCCAGCCTTACAACCACCGCGTGACCGCGGCCAGGGACATGGAATGCGTGTTCTACGAGGCCGGTCATATCCTGGGCTCTGCCGTGACCATTATCCGGGCAAAGGAGCGGGGCCGTTATTACAATATCTGCTATACCGGCGATATCGGGCGGTTTGACAAGCCGATCATCCGTGATCCCCAGCTGCAGTTTGATGAACAGGACCGCGATATTGACCTGATGCTCATGGAAAGCACCTACGGCGACCGGAGCCATGAGCCGGTGGCGGACATGACCCCGCATTTAAAGCAGATCATCACCGAAACCGTGGAGCGCGGGGGAACGCTGCTGATTCCGGCTTTTGCCTTCGGCCGGACCCAGGAACTGCTCTATGCCATCCATGAGCTTTATGACAACAACGAGGTGCCAAAGGTGCCCATTTACGTGGACTCTCCCCTTGCCACACGCATCACCCGCGTCTACGGGGAGCACCCCGAGGTCTATGACAGGCAGACCCATTCGGATTTTTTAACCGAAGGGAAAAACCCTTTCCTGTTCGATCACCTGCATTTTACCGAATCCGTGGAGGAATCCATGGCCCTGATGCGCGAAGACAGGCCCCATATTGTCCTGTCAGCCTCGGGCATGTGTGAAGGCGGCCGGATTCTGCATCATCTGCGCTACAAGATTCACAGCGAAAAAAACACCATTCTGATCGTGGGCTATATGGCCGCCCACACCCTGGGCCGAAGGCTGAAGGAAAAGGGGCTGGAATACGAGCAAAGCGGCCGCAGGGGCGAGGCGCCCGTGATGCGCTTTATGAACAAGGAGTACCCGCTCAGGGCGCGGGTGGTGAGCCTGGACGGGTTTTCCGCCCATGGGGATAAAAATGAAATGCTGCGGTTTTTAAAAGAATCCAACCTTCGGGTCCGGCGCATCGCCCTGGTTCACGGCGAGCCGGAACAGATGGACGGATTTGCCCAAACCCTGAAGAAAGAGGGCTACAAGGTGTTTTTGCCCCGGGCCGGCGAAGGCCTGCGCATAAGGCGGTAATCTTTTACGGTGCCTTCTGAAAACTGACTTCCAACTTCAAAAAAGTTGCTGTTCGTGCTTGCTTCTATAATTTTCGCATGATGCCGGCCCGGTGGCGGTTTGCTCCCTGCTGACCGCTTGCGCGCTCAATGCGACTCGCAAACCACCCCCGGACCGGCATCATGGCCGACTGTGTGCAAAGTTTCACACCAAGGGATCCGGAGCAACACATTTATGTCTTAAAAAGCGTTGTTTTCATGCCCGTTCCCGGTCTGCCGCCGGACGATCTCTTTGGCCGGGATCAGGCCGGTGGCGGCCGCAGATACGATATTGCCGGCCACACCCGGGCCGTCTCCGGCCACAAACAGTCCCTCAATGGCGGTTTCCAGCACATTGCTGGTGGCCACCTGGGTGGCAAAGAACTTGATTTCCGGGGCGTAGAGCAGGGTTTCATCATTTGCCACACCGGGCACCACGCTATTGAGCTTTTCAAGCCCTTCCATGATATTGGCCAGTATCCGCTCGGGAAGCGCCATGGCAATGTCGCCGCAGACCACGGTTTTCAGGGTGGGCCTGATCCCGCTTTTTTCAATGCGCGCCCAGGTGCTGCGCCGGCCCCGCTTTAAATCGCCCATCCGCTGCAGCAGCGGGCGCCCCCCGCCGATCAGGGTGGCCAGCCGGCCGATGGATTCGCCGTAGGCCTGGTTGTCTGTGACCGGATCGGTCAGCACCACCTTGGAGAGAAACGCGAAATTGGTGTTTTCGGATTTGCGGTCCATGAAGGCATGGCCGTTGACGCACACAAAATCCCTGTAAGTTTCCTGGGTGACAAAGCCGCCGCTGTTGGTGCAAAAGGTCCGGGTTTCATCATCGTATTTGGCGGTCTGGATAAAAAAAGTGGGATCATAGATCACATCGCACAAATCCGCCATGATCTCCCTGTGCACTTCCACGCGCACGCCCACCTCAATGCCCCGCTGATGCATGTGCAGGCCGAACTTGCCGGCCAGCCCGGCCATCCAGTCCGCCCCGGCCCTTCCCGGGGCCAGTATCACAAACCGGGCCGTGTAGCTGCCTTTCTCCGTGACCACACGGGTTCGCCCCGGGGTTTCGGGGATTACGTCAATGACGGGCTCCCGGGTGCGGATGCGGATTTTTTTTTCCAGGTCCGCCTGGATCTGCCCGATATACCCGGGCAGCCGGTCGCTTCCCAAATGCTTTTGCCGGATGAGCAAAAGGTCAATACCCTGTTTTAATGCCTGTTTGCGGATGTCTTTGGCCTGAGCGGCATTGGTGGGAAACACCGGCCCGGTCATTGCGTAGGCGTTGAAGATGGCTTCGGTTTCATCGATTAACGCCTGGGCCTGGTCCGGGGGCAGGAAAGTGGTCAGGTCGGTTTTGCCGAGTTTTGGAATAAAGTTGAGTTTGCCGTCTGAAAACAGGCCGGCCCCGCCGATGCCGCACAATACATCACACGGCTGGCATTGGGCGCACACCCGGGTTTCGGTTAAAGGGCATTTCCGGCTTTGCGGGGGCTTTCCCTTTTCTATGAGCAGCACGTTGAGATCGGTGTGGGCGGCCAGGTAATGGGCGGCAAACAGGCCCGCAGGCCCCCCGCCCACGATGACCACATCATACATGTTGGTATCCGTTGGCATTCCGATCTGTTATTTCTGCACCGGGGTGATCTGTCCTTCGGCTTTTTCTGCGATAAGGTCCACGGCCTGGTCGGCTGTGTAATTCTCCATGTCGATGATCATATTATAAAGGGAAGGATCATGCCAGTCTGCCTGGAAGTATTTTTTGATATAGGCCTTTTTTTCTTCCTCATCGTTTGAAATAAGCCGCTCTGCGTCCTTTCGGCTGCATTTGCGCTTTTCCATTACATCCTCGATTTTTTTCTCAGGATTTTTTTTGAGCAGCACGTGAAAGGTTTCCGGCTTTTTCTGGAGGATGCACTGGGCGCCCCAGCCCAGAATCACGGCGTTTTCATTTTTGTAGATGTTTTCCACCAGTTCCCGGGTCTTGTTATAATAGGTGGCATCGTCCAAGCAGCCGTGCTCCCTGTCGACCACCTTCTGGACAATGGAGCAGGTGTAGCGGTCCAGGTAGCGCAGAATCGAGGAGCCGCCGGCTTTGAGAAAGGTTTCAGCCTCGTGTTTGGACATGTTGAGTTCTTTGGCCACATCGGCCACCAGTTGATCGCCCACGAACTGGAAATCGAGTTTCTTTGCAAGGTCTGTGGCCACACGCTGCCCGCCGGCATTGTATTCGCTGGTGATGGTGATCACTGCCATTTTTGTCTCCTTGGGTTTTGGGTAAAGCTGTCAACAATAATAACTTTATATTAGGTGCCCTTGTTGGATTCGTCAAGTGTCAGGGTCCACCCATGGAATTTTTTGCATTTTTTCCTCCGGATGTCCACGATAAACCGGGCAGGGAACTAAAACCCACTTTTCACCACCAGAACTTTATTTGTGTTACCACTTGAAATTACAAATAAAATTTCCAAACTATTTTTCTTTTTTCCTTGACAAAGGCACAGTTTCATGTAGATTTTGGTTAAAAGTGGTGCAAAGTGGATTAAAGGGGGTTTATGTTCCGGGGAAGCTCATATCACACCATTGATGCCAAGGGCCGGGTCAATATTCCGGCGCGTTTCCGGGAGCTGGTCCGGAACAATGGCGGCAATGGGTTGGTTTTATCCGGCCCCGGTCTCGACGAAAAGGGCCTGGTGGCCTACCCCTATCAGAGCTGGGAAACGGTTGAGGAAAAAATTCTGCAGATGGCCGAAAAGAGCCCGGCCATGCGGCGTTTCAGGCGGATTTTCATCGGCGAATCGGCCGAATGTCCCATGGACCGGCAGGGCCGGATTCTGATTCCCCAGTCATTGCGTGATTATGCCAGTCTTGAAAAAGATATCGTGCTGGTCGGCGTTCTCGATCATTTTGAAATCTGGTCACTTGAAAACTGGAACGATGAGAAACGCAAACTTCACGAAGAGGATATGAAAGATGAGGAGGTCTCAAACGAAATTGCCAGACTAGGGCTTTAAACCATGGCCACTCGACATGTCTCTGTTATGCGCGATCAGGCGCTCGGGTATCTCAATTGTGAACCGGGCAAATGCGTTGTCGACTGCACGCTGGGCGGTGCCGGGCATGCCATGGCCATTGTGGAAAGAATCCTTCCGGATGGTCTGCTCATCGGCATCGATCAGGATGCCGGTGCGGTTGACCGTGCAGAACAGATGCTGGCTCCCTGGGCGGCAAATGTTCATCTGATTCATGACAATTTTGTCAACCTGCCTCATATCCTCTTTGATCTCGAAATCGAAGCAGTGGATGCGATTCTCGTGGACCTGGGCCTGTCTTTTGATCAGATCGAGGCTCCGGGCAGGGGTTTTTCCTTTCGCAGGGACGAGGCCCTGGATATGCGGATGAATCCACAGACCGGGCAAAGCGCGGCCGACATGGTCAATACCCTGGATTCCGGGGAGCTGGCCCGGATTTTCAAGGATCTGGGAGAAGAGAAATGGGCGGGTCGCATTGCGCGCAGAGTCGTTGAAAACCGCAGAAGCAGGGCAATTGAAACCACCGGGCAGCTTGCCGATATCGTGCGCGGGGCGATTCCGCAAAAAGATGCCGCCCGCAGAAAAATTGATCCGGCCACCAAGGTGTTTATGGCCCTTCGCATCGCCGTTAACCGGGAGCTTGAAGTCCTTGATACCTTTCTTGACCGTGCTGTGGAGTGCTTAAAACCCGGGGGGCGCATATGCGTGATCGCCTTTCATTCCCTGGAGGACCGGATGGTCAAGCAGCGGTTTGCCAAATACAGCCGGGGATGCACATGTCCCCGGGATTTTCCGGTTTGTGTATGCGAAGAAAAACCGGTTTTGCGGGTTTTGACAAGGAAAGTGGGGAAACCCGGAGAAAGCGAAATCAAAGAAA
The DNA here is from genome assembly GCF_055149105.1 of Desulfosalsimonas sp. NCBI lineage: Bacteria > Pseudomonadati > Thermodesulfobacteriota > Desulfobacteria > Desulfobacterales > Desulfosalsimonadaceae > Desulfosalsimonas > Desulfosalsimonas sp. Next base: position 12,925 of record NZ_JBSRLA010000019.1, read on the forward strand.
ACCCAATGGCGCGTTCCGCCCGGCTGCGGGCGGCGGAAAAGCTGCCATAACCCTGGGGAAAATCTTTTAGGCACGGGGCAGGCGATGTCCGGAAACCGAAAAGTCAAATCACCGCTGCTCACCGGCCGCACGCTTCTTGCCGGCATTTTGCTGATGCTGGTGCTGTTGGCTGAAGTTTTTTTTGATACCTGGTGCGCGGTGCAGTGCCGGCGAACCGGTTATGAAATCGTGGAAGCCGGCCGGCAGCAGGAAGAATTAATGGAAACCCGCAGGAAACTGCAAATCGAGCTGGTTCACTTGAAGTCCCCCCAGGTCCTTGGGGCCAGGGCAAGGACAGAGTTGGGAATGATCACCCCCAAACCGGAACAGATTGTCAGGGTGCCATGAAAAAAAGCCGCCAAAAAGAAAAAAAATCAAACCAGCCACCCGGCAGAAACCGCCGCATCATGATGGCGGGCCTGGTGCTTGCGGCCTGTTACCTGACCATTGCCGGCAAGGCGGTTTATCTGCAGGTAATTGAAGACAGCCGGTTAAAAAGCCGGGCTTCCGGGGAGTATAGCAGTTCCGCCGAATTTCGGGAAAAGCGGGGCACCATTTATGACGTCAACATGCGGGAACTGGCGGCCAGTACCCGCGTGGTATCCATCGGCGCACATCCGGCCAGGATCGGAAACCCGAAAAAAGCCGCCTCTGAAATCGCCCGGCACCTGGGTATGGATGCCGCGAAAGTGGCCGGCCGGCTAAACACGGACCGGCCCTTTGTATGGATCCGGCGGGATGCGGCACCCGAGCGGGCACGAGATCTCAAAAATCAGTTCAGCAACAGCCTGGCCTTGTTTGACAATTATTCCCGTGTTTATCCCAACAAGACCCTTGGGGCGCAAATCCTCGGGTTTGTCGGTGTGGACGGCAACGGGCTCGAAGGCCTGGAATACTACTATGACCGGCAGCTAAGCGGTGCTGTGCGGGAGTCGACTTTTATCCGGGATGCACTGGGACGGATTTTCCAGCAATCCGAGGCAAAATCCGGGCAGGGGCCCGGCAATAACCTTGTGCTCACCATTGACCGCAATATCCAGTACATCACAGAAGAGGCCCTGAAAAAAACCGTTCTCAAGTTCAACGGCGATTCCGGCATGGCCATGGTTATGGATCCCCGGACAGGAGCGGTGCGTGCCATGGCCCATTACCCGGTTTTTAACCCCAATGCCTTTACCCGGTTCCCCAGACAAACCTGGCGCAACCGCGCCATAACCGATGCATTCGAGCCCGGCTCCACCCTGAAGGTATTTCTGGCCGCAGCCGCCCTTGAATCCGGCCGGTGCTCCCCCGGGACCCGGGTGGACTGCGAGGACGGCAGTTATGCCGTAGGGGGGCATACCTTTCACGATCTCCATCCCAGCGGGGACCTGACCCTGGCGGAGGTGATCAAATATTCCAGCAATATCGGGGCCGTGAAAATCGCCGAGCGCATCGGGGCGGAAAACCTTTATAACACGCTTTCTGATTTTGGGTTTGGTGAAAAAACCGGCATTGACTGCCCCGGGGAGACAGAAGGCCGGCTCCGGCATTACCGGAACTGGCGTCCCGTGGATCATGCCACCATCGCATTTGGCCAGGGCCTTTCCGTGTCTGCTGTTCAGCTGCTTTCAGCCGTATCAGCCATTGCCAACCAAGGGGTGTTGATGAAACCGCGCATGGTCAAGGCCATCACTGATGCCAACGGCCGGGTTGTGAAAAGTTTCGAGCCCGAGGTCAGACGCAGGGTGGTCACGGAAACCACGGCCCGTGAGGTGAAAGACATGATGCAATCGGTTACTGAAACCGACGGCACCGGATCTCAGGCTTCTCCCCGGGGGTTTCGGGTATGCGGCAAGACCGGAACCGCCCAGATTTTAAATTCAGACGGCACGTATGAAGACTGCGATTACAACGCCATTTTTGTGGGTTTCGCCCCGGCCGGGTCTCCGGAGCTGGCTGTGCTGGTGATGGTCAAAGGCCCCAAGGTGAGTCATTACGGCGGTGTGGTGGCGGCCCCGGCCTTTGCCGAGATTGTGCGGGAATCGTTTAATTACATGAACATTGCCCCGGCCCGGGAATTATTGGATGATACCAGGGCGGAAAAGGAGGGGGCATGAAGCTTTCAACGCTCATGGCGGCCATCAATGCCGGGCAGGGTGCCAATAACCGGCGGCAAAAGATTCAGGAAGTTGAAATAACAGGCATTCAGTATCGTTCCGACCGGGTAAGTCCGGGTGATCTCTTTGTTGCCTTGCCCGGCCAAAGCCGTGACGGGCATGATTTTGCCGCGGATGCGGCAGCCAGGGGGGCCGCCGCCGTGATGGCCCGAAAATCCATGAATTTGGATATTCCCGTGATTGTGGTCAAGGATGCCCGCAATGCCCTGGCAAAGGCTGCGGCCCGGTTTTACGACCATCCGTCTGAAAAGCTTACCCTTATCGGCATAACGGGAACCAACGGGAAGACCACCACTGCGATGATCCTGGAGCACATGCTCAGGCGAAGCGGCCTGCCCACCGGTATGATCGGGACGATCAACTATCATTACGAAGGAAAGAGCTTTAAAAGCAGCCTGACCACGCCGGAGGCATCGGATCTGCAGCATATTCTGGCAAACATGGCCGCTGCCGGGGTTTCCCACGTGGTCATGGAAGTCTCCTCTCACGGGGTGGCTCTTCAGCGGGTTGCCGGTTGCCGGTTTTCCCTGGGCATTTTCACCAACCTGTCCCAGGATCACCTGGATTTTCATGGAAGCATGGAAGCGTACTGGGAAGCCAAGAAGGCGTTTTTTACCCATTATCTCCTGGAGCCGGGATCCGTGGCAGTGATTAATACGGATGACAAAAAGGGCCGGGAACTGGCCGATATCCTGGGCCAGAAGCGGTGCATCCGGACCGGGCTGGGAAACGGCAGCCGGGTTTATCCGTCCGGGTTGAGTTTCGATCAGCACGGCATCTACGGCCGCCTGCATCTGCAAAGCGCCTCGTTTCCCTTTCACTCACCCCTGGCCGGTCAGTTCAACCTGGAAAACATTCTTTGTGCGGCTGCAGCCGCAGAAGTCATGGGGATCGCTCCACGGGCGATCTGCGAGGCAATTGAGACATCCACCATGGTGCCCGGCCGACTTGAACGGATACCCAATACCCTGGACCGGTATGTGTTCGTGGATTTCTCCCACACCCCGGCGGCGCTGAAAAATGTTCTGCTGACCTTAAGGGAAATCATTCCGGGCCGGATCATCTGCGTTTTTGGATGCGGCGGAGACCGGGACCGGGGCAAGCGCCCCCAAATGGGTGAAATCGCCGCCAGATACGCCGACCTGGCGGTGGTGACATCCGACAATCCGCGCACAGAAGAGCCCGGTGACATTATTGCCGATATTGTAAAGGGCATTCATGACGCCAGGCAGTTGTCGCCCCTGCAGGTGGGACCGGAGTTTGAGCCGGGCAGTTTTACAGTCGAGCCGGACCGGAAAAAAGCCATCCGGATGGGGATTCGGGCCTCGCATCCCGGAGATGCGGTGCTGATCGCCGGCAAGGGACATGAAACCTATCAAATCATCGGGCACCAGACCGTGGCTTTTGATGACCGGCTGGAAGCCCAACAGGTGCTGGCATGGGAAATGGATGATGTCGCTGATACCCTGGACCATTGAGGACATAACGGCCGCCACTGCCGGAGACGCTGTAAGTGCGGGCAATCGGACTGATTTTTCCGGCGTGAGCATTGATTCGCGCGATATTGCCGGCAATGACATCTTTGCAGCCATTGTGGGGCCGCGCCATGACGGCCATGATTTTCTCCAACAGGTTTTGGATGCGGGGGTGTCCTGCATAATTTGCTGTCGGGACCGGCTGGAAAGCCTGCCTGTGGTGGACTGGCAGAGGCAGGGGGTGGCCTGTATTGCCGTGGACGATACCATCCGGGCACTTGGTGACATGGCCGCATACCAGCGACAAAGGGCTCAGATATCCGTGGTTGCGGTTACCGGCTCCAACGGAAAGACCTCCACAAAGGAACTGATCGCTGCGGTGCTGGCAAGGAAATACAAAGTGCTTTCCACGGCCGGCAATCTCAACAATGAAATCGGCATGCCCCTGACCCTGCTCAGGCTCGAAAGAGAGCACCAGGCGGCAGTGCTGGAGCTGGGCATGAATCATCCCGGAGAAATCGACCGTCTGGCTGCGATTTGCCGTCCGGACGTGGGGGTGATCACCAATATTGCACCGGCTCACCTGGAAGGGCTGGGAAGCGTGGAAGGGGTGGCCGCCGCCAAGGCGGAATTGCTCGTCCATATCCGATCCGGGGGCACTGCCGTGCTAAACAGCGACGATGCCTATGGCGCATGGCTGGCCTCCCGGGCACAGAGCCGGGTGGTTTTTTTCGGCTGCACCGACTTTGCCGGGGTCAGGGCCCGACAGGTGGCGGTCTCCGATGATGCCGTGACTTTTGAGCTCATATTTCCGGAGCAACGGGCTTGGGTCAAGCTGCCGGCTCCCTGGCGGTTTATGGTAAAAAATGCCCTGGCCGCTGCTGTCGCGGGCTGGATACTGGGCATTGACGCCGAACAGATTGCAGCGGGCCTGGCCGAATTCAGGCCGGTTGCCGGAAGAATGGTCGTGCATCGCACCCCGGCCGGAGCCAATATTATTGACGATACCTATAACGCCAATCCGGGTTCCATGGAAAACGCCATCCGGTCGCTTGCAGCGCTTGGCAGCGGCAAGCAGGCAATCCTGGTGGCCGGGGACATGCTGGAACTGGGTGATGACGCAGCCCGGCACCATGAAGAGATTGGCCGCATGGCTGCTGATGCCGGGATCAGCCGGCTTTATCTTTCTGGTGATTTTGCCGCCCGGGTGGCACACGGCGCCCGGCAGGGAGGAATGAAAGGCGGGGACATTTTCGTGGGCACCAAGCACGACATTGTCCGGGATCTGGCCCGGGATCTCAATGAAGGCGACTGGGTGCTGGTAAAGGGCTCCCGGAGCACCGGCATGGATGAAATCGTCTGTGACCTTACACGGCAGCCGGTGCCCGGACCGGATACAGGGGAGTAAACGCAATGCTTTATCATTTCTTTTATGCGCTTCAGACCGAGGTTTCGGCGTTTAACGTGTTTCGTTACATCACGTTCCGAACCATTTACGCCGGTTTGACAGCGTTTTTAATCTGCTTTGTGTTCGGTCCCTGGATGATCCGGTTGCTGCAGGAAAAACAGATCGGCCAGTACATCCGCCGGCTCGGCCCGGCCTCTCACCAGGACAAGGCCGGCACCCCCACCATGGGCGGGGTGCTGGTGCTGCCGGCGGCCCTGCTTTCCACCCTTCTGTGGGTGGACTGGCGAAATGATTATATATGGGTGGTGCTCATGGTCACCACAGCCTATTTTCTGATCGGTTTTACGGATGACTATCTCAAGCAGATCCAGAAAAGAAACCGCGGACTTCGGGCATGGCAGAAATTTTCATTCCAGATCGCCGTGGCTGCGGCCGCCGGCTGGCTGCTTTACAGTCACCCGGGGTTTTCAAGCCAGATCACGATTCCGTTTTTCAAGGGCGTTTCCCCGGATCTGGGGCTGTTTTATGTTTTGTTTGCTGTGCTTGTCATCGTCGGCACCTCCAATGCGGTCAACCTCACAGACGGCCTCGACGGCCTGGCCATCGGGCCGGTGATTATTGCAGCGGGCACTTACATGCTCTTTGCCTATGTTGCCGGCCACATCCGCATCGCCGAATACCTGCAGATCAATTATGTGGCCGGGTGCGGGGAAATTACGATTTTTTGCGGGGCCCTGGCCGGGGCCGGCCTCGGCTTTTTGTGGTTTAACGCCTATCCGGCCCAGATCTTTATGGGCGATGTGGGCTCTCTGCCTTTGGGCGCGGCCCTGGGGACCGTGGCCATTATTACCAAGCAGGAGATTTTGATGATCATTGTGGGCGGGGTGTTTGTCATCGAGGCTGTGTCGGTGATCCTGCAGGTGGGGTTTTTCAAGCTCACCAACGGAAAACGCATTTTTCGCATGGCGCCCCTGCACCATCATTTCGAGCTCAAGGGGTGGGCCGAGTCCAAGGTGATTGTGCGCTTCTGGATTCTGGCCATCATGCTGGCCCTGGTGGCCATTTCAACATTGAAACTGCGGTAACGCACGGGTGGAAATCAGGCAGTGAAACCGATCAAGGACAAACATATCACGGTGGTGGGTCTGGGAAAAACCGGCCAGGCCCTGGCCGGGTTTTTAAACGCCCGGGGGGCAAAGGTGACAGCCGTGGACCGCTCGCCGGAATCGGCCCTGGGCGATATACCGGCCCGACTGCGCAGGGCGGGGATGGATGTGATCCTTGGTGAGCATGATGCGGCCGCCTTTGAGAACTCGGATCTGATCGCGCTCAGCCCGGGTGTGCCCCATACCCTGGAATCCGTGGTGCGTGCGGAAAATGCCGGAGTGCCGGTTACCGGTGAAATCGAGCTGGCCTCCTGGTTTATCCACACGCCCATTGTGGCCGTGACCGGGACCAACGGCAAAACCACGGTGACGCGCCTGATCGGGGAAATGCTCAAGGCCTCGGGTTTGAATGCCTTTGTGGGCGGCAATCTGGGCACGCCGCTGATTTCTTATGCCCACGGGCCCATGGATGCGGATGTGGTGGTGGCGGAAATCAGCTCATTTCAGCTCGATACCGCGGATACGTTCCATCCCCGGGTGGGCGTTTTGTTAAACATTACCGCTGATCACCTGGACCGGTATCCGAACCTGCGGGCCTACGGCCGATCCAAGACAAGGCTGTTTGACCGGCAGACCCAGGCCGACATTGCCGTGTTAAACCGTGCCGATGATTTGATCATGGAACTGACCCGGGACATCAGCGCCGGAAAATGCCTGTTTAATCAGGAGGAAGATGCGGACTGCGGAGCCTGGATCGAAAATGCGCAAATGCGGGTCAAGACCCCGGAACACGGGGAGATGACCATATCGGCAACCGATGTGCCCCTTCCGGGCCGCCACAACATGGAAAACGCGGCTGCCGCGGCCCTGGCCGCTCTGGCTGCGGGCGCAAGCCGTGAAGGGGTCTTGCGCGGTCTGCGCGAATTTGTCCCGGATCCCCATAGACTTCAGTATGTGGGGCGGTTCCATGGGGTGGATTATTACGATGATTCCAAGGCCACCAACGTTGACGCCGTGGTCCGCGCCGTGGCTGCGGTGTCCTTTCCGGTGGTTCTTATTCTTGGCGGACGGGACAAGGGCGGGGGATACGAAGGTCTGGTCCCTGTTGTAAAAGACCGGGTCAGGGCTCTTGTGCTGCTGGGCGAAGCATCTGCGGCCATAGAGCGGGAACTGGGCGGGATTGTGCAATCGGTCCGCACGGATTCCATGGACGCGGCCGTGGCCGCTGCCGCGGATCTGGCAGAGGCCGGGGATACGGTCCTGCTTTCGCCTGCATGTGCCAGTTTTGACTTGTATGACAATTATGCCCAAAGGGGAGAAGATTTCCAGCGGGCCGTGAAACAGACAGGAAAAAGGGCAGATGGCAGCAAGGCCGACAACACATAAATCCGGAAACAGCGCAACCCCGGATCTGATGCTGATCTTTCCGGTCATCATGCTGGTGGGCATCGGCATTGCCATGGTCTACAGCGCCAGCAGTGAAATTGCCCTGCGCTATTACGCGCAAGAGTACTATTTTTTCACCCGGCAGCTGATCAACGCAATGCTTGGCCTTTCCGCCATGCTGGTCTGCATGGTGCTGCCGTATCGTGTTTTTAAACCCTTGAGCTATGTGCTGCTGCTTGGGGCCACGATTCTGCTGGCAATTGTGCTGGTCACCGGCGCGGGGCATTCCGCGGGCGGGGCCACCAGATGGCTGCGGGTGATGGGGGTGTCGTTTCAGCCCTCGGAGCTGGCGAGGCTGGCATTGATCGTGTTTATGGCCTATTCCCTGACCAAAAAACAGGTAAAGGTGGCGGATCCGACTATCGGGTTTTTGCCGCATCTGCTGGTGCTGGGGGTTTTTTCGGTGCTGATTCTAATGCAGCCGGATTTCGGGACCATTGCCATCTTCTGGGTGCTGGCCTGGATGATCATGTTTGCCGGCCGGGTTCCGCTCCGGCACCTGGCATCGGCCATGCTCCTGGTGATGCCTGCGGCTGTCTGGCTGCTGATTTCCTCGGAGTACCGGCTCAAGCGGTACATGACGTTTCTGGATCCGTGGAAATATCCCCTGGACGAGGGCTACCAGATCATTCATTCCCTGATGGCCTTCGGCTCCGGCGGTATTTTCGGAAAAGGATTCGGGGAGGGCTATCAGAAGCTGTTTTACCTGCCTGCGCCGCACACGGATTTCATTTTTTCGGTGATCGGCGAGGAAGGCGGATTGGTATGGGTTTTGTTCGTGGTGGCATTGTACATGCTGATTCTCTGGAGGGGGTTGAGAATTGCCGCCCATGCGCGGGATTGTTTCGGGTCTCTGCTGGCCTTCGGCATTACCGCCTCGCTTAGCCTGCAGGCCATCGTAAACATGGGCGTTAACCTGAGCCTGCTGCCGACCAAAGGGCTGAGCCTGCCCCTGATGAGCTATGGCGGCTCGTCCATGGTGTTTCAGCTGGCTTGCGTGGGCATTTTGTTAAACATCGGAATGTCGGAAAAAGTATGAATCAGGAAGCAAATAACCAATCCGGACTTTCCGGGGAGCAACCCCTCCCGGCCAGGCCCCGGCCCCTGCGGCTGATGATTGCCGGTGCGGGAACAGGCGGACATTTGTTTCCGGCCATTGCCGTGGCCGAAGAGATCATGCGCATGTTTCCGGGCTCGCGGGTGATGTTTGTGACAACCGGAAGGCCCATTGAACAGACCGTGCTGGCCGGCCGCTCTTTTGAGATCGCGCAGATTTCCGCAGGCGGGCTTAAGGGCATGGGCCTGCTGCAAAAAGGCCGGTCCCTGATGCTGCTGCCCCGGGGCTTCTGGAAATCTCTGGGCCTGATCCGCGGCTTTGCCCCGGACGCGGTGCTGGGAATGGGCGGGTATTCGGCCGCCCCCGTAATCCTGGCGGCATTCTTGCGGCGGGTTCCCAGGCTGATCCATGAGCAGAACCGCATTGCCGGCATGACCAATCAATGGCTGAGCCGGCTGGCCCGCCGCGTGCTGGTCTCATTTGAAGATACCCGGATTTCATGCCGGCCCGGTAAAATTCGTTTCACGGGCCACCCCGTGCGGCGGCAGATCCGGGAGGTTTCTGAAAATCGCGGCATGCGCATCCACGAAGGCGGGCAAAAGCCTTTTACCGTGGCCGTGCTCGGCGGCAGTCAGGGCGCCCGGCGCATGAATACGGCCGTGGTTGAAGCGTTTTCACAGATAAAGGAACCCGGGCGATTTTTTGTGATTCACCAGACCGGGCCCCATGACGAAGAGTCCGTGCGCCGGGCCTATGTGCGCATGGGCGTGGATTCGGCGGTTTCCGCCTTTTTCAGGGATATGGCCTCAGTCTATGAGCAGACCGATCTTGCGGTGTGCCGGGCAGGGGCGGCCACTCTGGCGGAAATCGCCGCCGTGGGTCTGCCGGCCCTGCTGGTTCCCTATCCGTATGCAGCCGACAATCACCAGGTGCATAACGCGGAAGTACTGGTCAAGGCCGGGGCTGCGGAAATGATTGCTGAAAAAGATTTAACCCCGTCCTGGCTGGCCGAATATCTCCAGGCCTGCGCGGATAATGCCGGCGGCCGGTTTGAAAAGGCCTGCCTTGCCGCCCGAAACCTGGGCCGGCCCCGGGCGGCTGCGGCCGTGATCAATGAGATTCTGGAAGCCGCGGGACGAAAACGGTTTTTGGATTCATCCAACTCACAGGAATACTGATGTATCGGAAAAAATACCATATTCATTTTGTGGGCATCGGCGGCATCGGCATGAGCGGGATCGCCGAACTGCTGCTGAACCTGGGCTACCGCGTATCCGGATCAGATATTGCCGAATCCGATACCACCCGCCGCCTCCAGCGTCTGGGGGGGAATGTGCAGGTGGGGCATGGCCCTGAAAATATTGCAAAAGCCGACGTGGTGGTGACTTCTTCTGCCATCCGGACGGACAATCCCGAAGTGCAGGCGGCCATGGCCGCATCCGTGCCCGTGATTCCGCGGGCAGAGATGCTTGCCGAGCTCATGCGCCTGAAATACAGCGTGGCGGTTGCAGGGGCCCACGGCAAGACCTCAACCACCTCCATGCTGGCCGCAGTTCTCGACGCCGGCGGTCTGGATCCCACGGTGGTCATCGGCGGCAAGCTCAAAAGCATCGGCAGCAATGCCGTGCTGGGAGCGGGGGATTTTATCGTGGCCGAGGCGGATGAAAGCGACGGATCGTTTCTCAAGTTTTCCCCGGCCATTTCGGTTGTAACCAATATTGATTTAGAACATCTTGATTTTTATAAAGATCTGGATCAAATTAAGCAGGTCTTTCTCCAGTTCATTGACCGGATTCCGTTCTACGGGGTGGCCGTGCTTTGTCTGGACAATGAGCATGTTCAGGACCTGATGCCGCAGATCAAGAAGCGCTGTATCACCTACGGGCTTTCGGCCCAGGCGGATTTCCAGGCGGCAAACATCGTTTTTGACGGGGCCAAAACCCGCTTTTCAGTATTTCACGAAAGCCGCCACCTGGGCGATATGGCCCTGAACCTGCCCGGCCGGCACAATATTGCCAACGCCCTGGCCGCGATTGCCGTTGGCCGGGAACTTGAAATACCATTTGAGACCATCCGCTCGGCCCTGGAAAAGCTGGAAGGGGTGCAGCGGCGCATGGAGATCAAGGCCGACGTCGGCGGCATCAAGATTATCGACGATTACGGCCACCATCCCACGGAAATTAAAACCACCCTGGATGCGGTGCGCACCAGCTGGCCTGAGCGCCGCCTGGTGGTGGTGTTCCAGCCCCATCGATACACCCGGACCCGGGCATTGTTTGACGACTTTGCCAGGGCGTTTTACCAGTCAGACGTGCTGCTGGTCATGCCCGTATATGCCGCCGGAGAGACGCCCATCGAGGGGGTGGATCACAATTTGCTCTGCGAGGCCATCAGCGCGCACGGACATAAACGGGCCAGGGCGGCGACGGGCCTGGAAGAAGCCGTGGAAATGCTGGAAAAAATGCTTGAACCCGGCGATATCGTTTTGACCCTGGGCGCCGGAAATGTCTGGCAGGCGGGCGAAGCCCTGGCTGCACGGCTTCAGGCCGGCAAAGAGAAAACCTAGGAAGATTTTATGAACCTTATGACCCCGGATCTGAAAAAAAAGCTCACCGACAGGTTCGGATCAAGGGTGCAATTTGACGCACCCATGGACCGGCATACCTCGTTTCGTGTGGGAGGACCGGCCGATGCCCTGGTGACCCCGAAGGATCGGGCGGAGCTTATGGATCTGCTGGCCGTTGTCCGGGCGGCCGGGATCCCGTGGATGGTTCTGGGCGGCGGCACCAACCTGCTGGTCACAGACCGCGGAATCCGGGGGGTGGTGATTTGTCCGGGCAGGGGTTTTGATCAAATTCAAATTCTGCACAAAGGCCCGGAAAAGACGGTGGTGGAAGCCGGTGCCGCAGTCCGTTTAAGTGCTCTTTGCCGGTATGCAATTGATAACAATTATACGGGACTGCATTTTGCCGCCGGCATTCCGGGCAGCGTGGGCGGCGCCATTTTAATGAATGCCGGGACCCGTCAGGGGGCTGTGGAGTCTGTGTTGGAGGGCATTGAGGTCCTTGAACCGCCCGACCGCGTGCGCACCCTGGACAGGGATCGGTTGATTTTCAAATACCGGCGCCTGTCATGGCAGCCGGCCGGGGACGGCGGTGAGCAGATATTTATCGTGCTTTCCGGCCGTTTTGCACTGGCCCCGGCAGATGAAACCGATCCGGCGGCTGAATTTGAAACCATGCTCAACCGCCGCTGGGAAACCCAGCCAAAAGGGTTTTCGGCCGGATGCGTGTTTAAAAATCCGTCCGCGGACATGGCCGCCGGCCGGCTCATTGACCAGACCGGGCTCAAGGGAGTGGCCGTTGGCGGCGCCCGGATATCGACGGTGCACGCCAATTTCATCATAAATGAAAACAATGCCTCTGCGGCAGATATTCTGGAGCTCATCCGGCTGGTTCAAAAAGGTGTTGCGGATCGGTTCCGGGTTTGCCTGGAGCCGGAAATTCGGATTGTGGGGGAATAAAAGATCGTGGCCGGTAAAAAGACCGTTCAGCCCAACATCCGGGAAAACCGATACAAAAAAGTCCGGGCGCGTTCAGCACCCAGGGGCAGCAACTGGCTTTGGACCCTGTTTCGGGTTTTGGCCGGGGCGGTTGCCATTATTGCCATGAGCCTGGTTTTTGTCTTTGGTTATGACTGGGCCACCCAGAGCGATTATTTTCGTGCTGAAACCGTCGAGGTGCACGGCATCCGGCGTCTTTCTGAGCAACTTGTAAAGGAGGCCGCCGGAATTGAAAACGGGGTTAATATTTTTTCCGTGAACCTGAGCACCGCGCGCCGCAGGCTCATGGCCCTGGACTGGGTTTCCGGGGCCGAGGTCAGAAGGCAGATTCCGGAATCCATCATCATCCGGATTCGGGAGCACGAGCCGGTGGCGCGCATTGACCTGGGCAGGATATTTATGATCAACCCAAAAGGCGAAATTTTCAGGGAGGCCGCCAAAGGGGCATTTTCGGATCTCCCGATAATTAAGGGTCTTAATTACGCGGATTGGCAGAGCCTTGAGGTTGGCCGGGCGCCGGTTGTGTCCTCGGTAATGGCCGTATTGGGGCTGGACAGGAAAGGCCACAGCGTTTTTAACACCCGAAGCATAGAGCAAATCCAGGTGGACCGGGATCTGGGCCTGGTCCTGCAGATCCGGGATCTGCCAATAAAGCAGGTCCGGCTGGGTTACGGCAATTACGGACACAAGCTCAGACGGCTGGGAAAGGTGCTTGTTTACCTGGAAAACAAGGAGCCGTCTGTTGAATTTGAAAAAATGGACCTGCGCAACCCGGACCGGATTGTGGCCAGGCCCGCTGCGGACAAACAAAGCCAAACCATAGGCCAGAAGGAGGAGGCATAAATTGAAGGAACAAGAAGAGCTCGTCGTGGGGCTGGACATCGGCACGACCAAGATTTGTGCGGTGGTGGCCGAGGTTTCCGGCGGCAAGGTCAACATTATCGGTATCGGCACCCATCCGTCCATCGGCCTGCGCAAAGGCGTGGTTGTCAATATCGATTCCACGGTGGACTCGATTAAAAAGGCGGTCCAGGATGCCGAACTTATGGCGGGCTGCGAGATTTCATCGGTTTATGCCGGCATTGCCGGCGGTCATATCACGGGCTTTAACAGCCACGGGGTCATTGCCATCAAGGGCAACGAGATCACCCAGGCCGATGTCAACCGGGTGATCGAGGCGGCCCGTGCCGTGGCCATTCCCATGGACCGGGAGGTCATTCACGTGCTTCCCCAGGAGTTTATCATCGACGGCGAAGCCGGAATCCAGAACCCTGTCGGCATGGCCGGTGTGCGCCTGGAGGCCCGGATCCACATTGTCACCGGCGCCGTGACTTCGGCCCAGAACATTGTCAAATGCGCCAATCAGGCGGGTCTCGACGTCTGTGACATCATTCTCGAACCCATTGCCTCCTGCGAGTCCGTGCTCACTCCGGAAGAAAGGGAGGTGGGCACCGGGCTGATCGATCTGGGCGGGGGCACAACCGATCTGGCGGTTTTTTCCGGAAATACCATCCGGCATACTTTTGTCCTGTCCCTTGGCGGAAACAACATGACCAATGATATTTCCGTGGGACTTCGGGTACCCATGGCCGAAGCCGAGCGCGTCAAAAAGGAGCATGGCACCTGTGTGGCCGACAAGATTAAAAGCGACGAAACCATTGATCTGCCCAATGTCGGCGGCCGGCAGGGACGGAAACTGCCCAGGCAGATCCTGGCCGAGATTCTGGAGCCCCGGGTGGAGGAAATTTTTGCCCTGATCCGAAGGGAAATCCACCGGGCAAACATGAAGGAGGAAATCGCCTCGGGCATCGTGCTTACCGGAGGTGCATCGCTTCTCGACGGCATTGGTGAAATTGCCGAGTCGGTTTTTGAAGTCCCGGTGCGCCTGGGTGCCCCGCATGGCATCAGCGGGCTTGTGGATGTGGTCAACAATCCCATGTATGCCACTGGTGTGGGGCTGGTGCTTTACGGGGCCAAGGACGAGGAACGAAAAAAATTCCGCATCCGGGATACCAATATTTTCCACCGGATCATGAACCGGATGAAGCGGTGGTTCAAAGAGGTGTTGTAAAAAATCCGGAATTGCCGGGATTTGAAATCAATAAATAAACAACAGACGATCAACAGACGACGAATACAGGAGGTCGACAATGGATTTTACCTATCTCGACAATGAAAATTCCGCAAAAATCAAGGTCATCGGCGTCGGCGGCGGCGGGGGCAACGCTGTCAACAACATGATCGACTCCCAGCTAAACGGGGTCAAATTCATCGTGGCCAACACAGATGCCCAGGCACTGGCCCATGCCAAGGCCAACACCAAGATTCAGCTCGGCGAGGCGCTCACCGAGGGACTCGGCGCCGGGGCCGATCCGTCGGTGGGCCGCAATGCGGCACTGGAGTCTGCAGATCTGCTGCGTGAGGCCTTAAGCGACAGCCACATGGTTTTTATTGCCGCCGGTCTTGGCGGGGGAACCGGAACGGGAGCGGCCCCTGTGATCGCAGAGATCTGCAAGGAACTCGGGGCTCTGACCGTGGCGGTGGTCACCAAGCCGTTTAAGTTCGAGGCCAGAAAGCGCAGCAAGCAGGCAGAGGAAGGAATTGCACAGCTCAAGGAAGTGGCCGACACTGTCATCACCATTCCCAATGACCGGCTGCGGGGCCTGGCAAAGAAAAACGCCACACTCATTGACATGTTCCGGATGGCCGACGAAATTCTTCATCATTCGGTTAAGGGCATCACGGATCTGATCATGCATCCCGGCCTGATCAACCTCGATTTTGCCGATGTCAAGACCATCATGTCCAAGTCCGGCATGGCCATCATGGGCATCGGGATTTCCACAGGCGATAACCGGGCCATTGAAGCCGCGGAAAAGGCCATTTCCCATCCGCTTCTGGAGGACAACTCCATTTCCGGGGCCAAGGGTGTGCTCATGAACATCACCTGCAACTCCGAGCTGACCATGGAAGAGGCCATCGAGGCCTCGGAGCGGATTTACAATGAAATCGGCGATGATGACGTGGAAATCATCTGGGGTACGGCCATGGACGACAGTCTGGAAGATGAGATGCGCATTACCGTTATTGCCACAGGAATCGGAAGCATGGATGAAACGGAGATGCATCTGCCCAAAAAGTCCGTGCGCCAGCTAAAAGATGTCAAACGGGGAGTGGTCCGGGATTATACCTCCGAAGACCGGGAATACGAAAAAAATCTCAACCAGCCCACCTTCTGGCGGGTCAAGCAGCAGAAGGCCGAAGAAAAGCAGGCCGGCCGGGACAACCAGAAAAAAAAGGCGGTCAACAGCATGGATGACTATTTTGACATGGACATGCTTGACGTACCCACGTTTCTGAGGCGAAAGGCCGATTAACCACAACAGCCTGTGCACTGCGTTTTCCGGATGTCCAAGATTTAAAATTCTTGACAAATGGATCGTCACGTAATAGAGGCAGTAACTTGAAACTTGGAATTTATTCGGCGATCCATAAGGCAAGGCCGAACCTTTTGCATCAGGTGACTGGATGTGCCGGGTTTGACTTGCAAAGCGTGCCCCGTGAAAGGAAACAGCAGGTTATGTTTGAGAATAATGAACGCAAAATTGCCTATGTCATTGCGCTGGTCTGCCTTGTTGCCGGCATTGTCGTTTATGCCGCACTGCCGTCGAAATCCTTGGAACAACCGGTGCGCGTGATGTATGAAAGTACCGGTGACAATGTATTGTTTTCGCATTTGGAGCACACCGAGGATTACGGGCAGGATTGTTTTGCCTGCCATCACGAGATTGCCTACGATGAAAGCAAAGGGCATGCTTCCTGCGGATCCTGCCATGATGCCGAAAGCACCCGGGTTCCGGCGTTCGGGCAAGAGGGCCTGTTTGACCATGAGACCCACAGCCAGTACTATGGCCTGTCGTGCACGGATTGTCATCACATGTATGATCCCGACAGCGGATCTCAGCCTCAGAACTGCAATGCCTGCCACATGGAAACCGGTGATGAGTATATGCCGAGCCTCAGCGATTCCTACCACCAGCAGTGCATTGGATGCCATCAGGATTTCGGCGTGGGACCCACCACGGAAAACTGCAATGACTGTCACGGACCCCGCAAGCGCGCGGATGCTTTTCACGATCAGTGCACCGGCTGCCACGAGCAGGCGGGTCAGGGGCCCCTCAGAGACGACTGCACGGGCTGTCATGCCTACTAGGACAAAGCGGGCACGGCAAAAATGATAGGCTCATTACAATAAGTCCAAGCAAGCAAAGGTAGATCCATGATCAAGCGCTCATTTATCGGAATTACAGCACCCCGGCTGACCTACGAGGTTATCGAAGAGGCGCCTGCCGAGCCCATGACTGTCAGGCCCGCAAAGCGGATCACCCTTTTGATGGATGCGCCCATGGAAAAAACCGGCGGCGTTTTGCTCAAATCCGGTGATGCCGTACAGCAGGGCCAGCGGCTGCAATTGTTTGAAAACAATCCCGTACCCTGCGCCATTAGCCCCGTGGCCGGCAAAATCGAATCCGTGGAGCCGTTTTTGGGGATTATGGAAAGACAGATGACCGCAGTGGTCATTGCTCTGGAGGGTTCGGGGGATCAGAGCCGGGATACCGGGTTCAAAAATGTTTTCAAATCCGCAGGCCTTTCCGAGGCAGACCGGTTTCTCAGGGATTTGCCCGGCCGTCCGGATTTCTCTGTTTTCAACCGGCCTGACAGACCGGTTAAAACCATTGCGGTTATGGGTACAGAGCAGGACCTGACGGCAGTTACCCAGCAATATGTGATCGGAACCAACATTGCCGGGGTTAAAAGCGGAATCGATGCATTGAGAAAGATTGCCGGCATCCAGAATATCCAGCTTGTGGTCTACCCGCACATGGTGCAGGTGGCAGGTTCCTCCGGCGCCGGAATCAAAACCGTGGATTTGCAGTATCCGGCCGGCAGCACGGACATGATCCGCATGGCCCTGGAAGCAAAGCAGGAGAGGAATACCGAGGTGGCCTTTTTTACGGCAGAGGCTGCGGTTGCGGTTGGTGCGGCCCTTCAGACCGGGGAGCTGCCGGTGGACAAACTGCTCACCGTTGTAAGAAAGGACGGTACACGCCAGTTGATCAAGGCCCCGGTCGGGACCCATGTTTCCGACATTCTTGAGGCCGTCCGCCAGAGCGTGGAGGCCGGGGACCGGGTGATTCTCGGCGGTCCCATGACCGGGCATGCGGTTTTTTCCCTGGAGCAGCCCATTACGCCGGACACTGACATCCTCATGATTCAGGATCATTCTGAGCTTCCGGAATTTTCCGATATTCCCTGCACCAACTGCGGCAGCTGTGTCAGGGTATGTCCGGTCAGCATTCCGGTCAACGAACTGGTCCGGTATCTGGATGCCGGTGAATATGAGCAGGCCGCGGAAAACGCAAGCCTGTTTGCCTGTATAGAATGCGGTTTATGCGCTTATGTGTGCGAATCCCGGATACCTATACTACAGTTTATCGCACTGGCCAAGCATGCGGTGCAACGCCTGAAAGCAGCGGAGGAAGAGAATGCCTGATCGAAAGAAGCTGACTGTTTCCTATGCCCCGTTCTGGCATGACGGCAGCAGAATAAGCACCAAGCACTATCATATCATGGCCGCCACCCTGCTGGCCGTGATCGCCGGTTTGCTTCGTTACGGGATGCCTGCCCTTGGGGTTCTGGCCCTGTCGGTGGGATCGGCAATGGCCTGGGAATACCTCATGAACCGGGTCACCCGCAGGCCTGTTTCCATCGGGGACGGAAACGCAGCCCTGATCGGCCTGCTTTTCGGGATGCTGCTTCCGGCCGTGATTCCATGGTGGGTTGTGATTACCGGTACCTTTGTGGGCGTGGTCATCGGCAAACAGATTTATGGCGGCATCGGCGGCAATCCCTTTAATCCCGTGGCCGTGGCTTATGCCATCCTGATGATTTCCTGGCCCATTTATTTTGATTTCAATGCCGCCCTGGTGGATTATCCGTTTGAATTTACCGCCGCCTATCCGCTTGTGCTCATGAAAGCCTACGGTTCTGCCGGGATTGAGTCATTTTCCCTGGTCGACCTGCTTCTTGGCCGGCAAACAGGAGGAATTGGTGCCACTTTCGGCCTCGGTCTGCTCATCGGGGGCGTCTACCTGATGATCCGGGGCTTTATCCGCTGGGAAATAGCTGTTTCTTTCCTTGCGGGTGTTTTGGTTTCCGCTCTATGCTTTAATCTTTACAACCCTGAGGTTTATGCCGGACCCGGGGTTCACCTGCTCACCGGGTTTACCCTGATGGGCGCCTTTTTTCTGGCCACAGAGGATTCCTCCTCACCGGTTCATTTTATTCCCATGCTCATTTACGGGGCCCTTGGCGGGGTGCTCACCGTGCTGATCCGAAACCAGGGTGCCCATGTTGACGGGGTGATATACGCCATCCTGATCATCAATCTGGTTCATCCGCTTATTGATAAAATCAGACCCAAAGCCACGGGAAGGGTTATGCATCATGCGTGAAATGATTAAAATGGTCGTTGTCCTGGTTGTGCTAAGCAGCCTTTCAGGAGGAGTGCTCGGGGCTTTGAAAAATGCGACCGAGGAGCGCATCGACAATCAGGTGTTGAAATTCGTCAAAGGCCCGGCCATTGAAAACATCTTCAAGGAAGCGGATAATGATCCGGTGGCCGACCGGTTCTCGCTCACTGTGGGAGAAGAAGAGAAAAATTTCTTTGTGGCCGTCTACGATGGCAATCCCAAAGCCGTTGCCTTTGAGACTTTTGCCAGCGGGTTTGGCGGGGATATGGGGGTGATGATTGCCGTTGACGTGGAAACCGATGAGATTATTGGTATCAGCGTCACAACTCACAATGAAACCCCCGGCATCGGGGCGACCATCGAGACAAACGAGGATTTCAAAAAACAGTTTAACGGCAAACCCGTAACAGGCGGCCACAATGTTAAAGACGACGGTGGCGATATTACGGCCATGTCCGGTGCAACGGTTACCTCTCGGGCGGCCTGCAAGGCGGTGACCAGGGCCGGTGACATATACGAGCAGGTCAAATCCCAAATCAGAGACCAGGTGAAAAACTTTACCGGCTAGGAGCGAATAGATCATGGCGAAAACCATCGGGCAGGAATTTGTAAAGGGCTTGTGGGAGGAAATCCCGCCGTTTCGACTGGTGCTCGGTCTGTGTCCCACACTGGCGGTGACCAAATCGGTTGAAAACGGAATCGGGATGGGAGTGGCAACCACGTTCGTGCTGGTATGTGCCAACATGCTGGTCTCCATCTTAAGCGGCGTGATTCCCTCAAAGATTCGGATTGCCTGTTTTATCATTATCATTGCCACGTTTGTGACCGTGGTGGAATTGATGATGCAGGCCTATGCGTATCAGCTGTTTTTAAACCTCGGGATTTTTATCCCCCTCATTGTGGTCAATTGTATCGTTCTCGGGCGGTCTGAGGCCTTTGCCTCCAAAAACAAGCTGGTGCCATCTCTTGCCGATGGCCTGGGCATCGGACTCGGATATACCCTTTCGCTGACCGTGATCAGTGCAGTCCGCGAAAGTCTGGGTACCGGCCAGCTGATGGGCGCTCAGGTGTTTCCGTCGTCCTTTGAACCCTTTGCCTTTATGGTGGAGGCGCCGGGCGCATTTATCTGCCTGGGCTTGTTGTTGTGTATTATGAATATCATAGGCAAGAAATAGCGGCCGCCCGGGTTTATCCGGATGCGGGTCATGCTGAAGATCGATTGAACATAGTTTTGCCGGCCGGGGTTCAAAAAGCCGGGCGGCAGCCGGGCACGGGAGAAGCATTATGGGCGATTATACAGTCCTGATTATCAGCAGTATTCTTATCAACAACATCGTTTTGGCGCAATATCTGGGCATCTGCCCTTTTATCGGCACTTCCAAGAAAATGGAAACCGCCACGGGCATGGCCGGCGCAGTGGTTTTTGTCATGACCCTGGCCGCCATTATTACCTGGACCATTGACACGTACTTTCTCAAAACCCTGGGAATTGAATTTCTGCGCACCATTGCCTTTATCCTGGTGATCGCGTCCCTGGTCCAGTTTGTTGAGATGTTTCTCAAAAAAAGCATTCCCGCCCTTTATGCCGGCCTGGGGATCTTTCTGCCATTAATCACCACCAACTGCGCGGTAATGGGTGTGTGTCTGATCAATATCAAGGAAGAATACAATTTTCTTCAGGCGCTGACCTCGTCGATCGCCTATGCCATTGGTTTCGGCCTTGCACTTGTCCTGTTTGCCGGTGTGCGTGAGCGGGTGATTCTCGGCCGGGTTCCCCGGCCCCTGCAGGACACGTCCATCGGGCTTGTGACCGCGGGTATGCTGGCGCTTGCTTTTATCGGTTTCCGGGGCCTGGTATAGGCGGGAGACGTTTGTTTCCGGCATTGATAAATCTTTATTCCTGAAGTCAATCAAAGGGGATCGCAGTGATAGAAGCAATACTTTTTACATTGGGCCTTGGCGGCGTTTGCGGGGTGGCCCTGAGTGTGGCCTCCAAGGTGTTTTATGTGTATGAGGATCCGCGGATCGCCAAAGTGGAGGGTCTTCTTGCCGGCGCCAACTGTGGTGGATGCGGATATGCTGGCTGTTCGTCTGCAGCCGTGGCCGTTGTCAACGGAGATGCCCCGCCAAACGTCTGTATCCTGGTCGGGCCGGAAAATGTTTCCGCCATTGCCGCCATCATGGGATCAGAAGCGGGCACGGCCGAACCCTTGAAATCCTATAACAACTGTCAGGGGGGACACCGGGCAACGGACCGTTTCGTTTACCAGGGGCTGAACCAATGCAGTGCCGTGAGCGCCCTTTACGGCGGCAAGAGAGACTGCCAGATCGGTTGCCTGGGTTTTGGTGATTGCGTCAATGCCTGCAAATTTGACGCGCTCTGCATCGGTCCCAACGGTTATCCCATCGTGGATAAGGACAAGTGCGTGGGATGCGGGGCATGCGAGCGGGTCTGCCCCAAGTCCATTATTGAAGTGCGGACCATGTCCCAGCGGCTGCTTCATCTCAACACCGAGGATGATGCGCTGGCCCCCTGCCAGCAGACCTGCCCGGCAGAAATTGACATTCCCAGATATGTCACGCATATCCGGGAAGGTGAATATGACTCTGCAGTGGATACCATCCGTGAGCGCAATCCTTTGCTGCTTGCCTGCGGCCGGGTTTGCCCGCATCCCTGTGAGGAATACTGCAGACGTTCCATCGAAGACGAAGAAGCCGTGTCCATCAACCAGCTCAAGCGCTTTGCCGCGGACATGGAAATGAATTCCGGCAAACGTCTTCCAATATCCAAGGCCCCGGATACCGGTAAGCGGGTGGCTGTTGTGGGCGGCGGGCCTGCGGGCTTGAGCTGTGCCTATTTTCTCCGCCGGGTGGGGCACAGTGTGACCGTATTTGAAGCCATGCCCAAACTCGGCGGTATGCTTCGCTATGGCATCCCGGAATACCGCCTCCCCAAGGCGGTCCTGGACTGGGAGATCGAGGGGATTTTAAATCTTGGCATTGATCATCATACAAATGTGAAAATGGGCCTGGATTTTGACCTGGGTTCCCTTGTTGGCGGCGGTTTTGACGCCATTTTCATGGGTGTGGGCGCATGGAAGGACTACAAGCTCAAAATACCCGGTGAAAATCTAACCGGTTGTTTTACGGGCATTAATTTTTTGTCTGCCATCGGCAACCAGGAAAAAGTGGATATCGGAAAACGCGCCGCAGTCATCGGCGGCGGCAATACGGCCATTGACTGTGTGCGGACCCTGATCCGTATGGGTGTTGAAAAGGTCTATCTGGTCTACCGCCGGACCCGGAAGGAAATGCCGGCCAATGACGTTGAAATCGTGGCCGCGGAACACGAGGGAGTGGAATTTGTTTTCCTGGCTGCGCCCAATAAGGTGATCGAGGATGAAAACGGCAGTGTTGCAGGCCTGGAATACCTTCAGATGGAACTTGGCGAACCGGATGCAAGCGGCCGCAGGCGCCCGGTGCCGGTTGAAGGCTCTGAGACCGTGCTTGATGTGGATACCATTATCACCGCCATCGGCCAGTCCCCGGATACGGCATTCCGCACGCCCGGCACGCGCATGGAGGAGCTCAACCTCACACGGTGGGATACCATAGATGTCAATCCCTATACCTGCCAGTCCAATGTGCCCTATATTTTTGCCGCAGGCGACGGGGCCACGGGCCCGGCGCTCGTGGTGGACGCCATTGGCGGCGGCCGAAGGGCGGCCAGAGGCATAGATCTGTTTTTAAAGGGAAAGCCGGTAACCGCCCAGAATCGTGCTCTTCTGTCCCAGCGGCACATTCCGGAATCAATCTTTACATCCGTGCCGGGGGTGGGCAAAACCAAGAGAAAACCCATGCCGGAGCTGCCGGTCCAGGAACGCATTCACAGCTTTATTGAGGCAGATCTTGTCCTGGCTGAACCGGATGCCCTGGAAGAAGCCGGCCGGTGTTTAAACTGCTGCCGTTTGTGTTATAATCCCGACAACCCAAGAAATGCAGCCTGATCTGACTGTTATTCAAATCTTGCATTAAACAAAAGCCGTTGGCTGGATGATTGTTTCCGCAGCGGCTTTTTTGCGTTCTCCGGGCGCTGTCTGAACCGGTATACAAAACACTGAAACCTTGTTAATGAAATAATACAGCCTTATCCGATGAGGGGGCTGAATAGCTACGCATACTTTGTTACCGGCCTTGAGAAAAGGAGGAGATATGGCAGTCGATGTTGCCCAGCAAAGAAGGGACATGGAAGCCCGCCTGCGTGCCCTTGTCCGCGAAGCCGAGGAAATGGATGCCAAAATTCGGGCCTATCTTGCTGACAGGGACAACAAGCCGCATCCCCGCCATCATGAATTTATTGAAAGAATACAAAATATGCGCCTTGATCCGGAAATTTCCAATCGATATCTGGAAATCCTTTTGGATAATCTGCAATGGAAGGTGTACCATTTAAGCCGTGCCTGGGGGCAGTTATGGGACAATGCCGAGGCCGCGCGCAAACGCCGGTCCGGACATTTTCGGACCGCAGAAGGGAAAGGGTCTGAAAACAATCGTCCCGACCGGACCGCTAATGACAAAAGACGTGTCTATTCTTTGGACCGGCTCTGGGCGGTTCAGCAGGAAAAGCTTGAGAGTTTGGGAGAAAATCCGGAGTCGGAGGATCGTGATGCCTTTGTGCAGCGCATCAAGCAGCGCTATGGGCAACTGGCTTCGGAGAAGAAACCTGATGAAGAGATCGTGATGACTTTTGACAGGCAAAGCCGGCGCTGTACCCTGGCTGTTAAAAAGCATTCAAAGGGTTCCAATGGATGATGCATTTGCCCTTTTCAGCCACTGAGGTCTTTTTCCATGGCTTTCTGCAGTCGGAGCATGTCATCGGGGCGGGGGGCGGTCATTCGCAAAATCCGGCCGCTTTGAGGGTGGCTTAAAACAATGTGTCTGGCATGAAGCATCTGGCGAAAGCTTTGATGATAGATTCTTTTCAGGTCCGGAAAACTCCGGCAGGCCTTTCCGGCGCGCCGGCAGCCGTATACGGCATCGCCAATCACCGGATGGCCGATGGCTGCAAGGTGCACCCGGATCTGGTGGGTGCGGCCGGTGCGGATTTGGCATTCAAGTCTGGCCGCCCGGGCAAACCGCTGAACAACCCGCCAGGTTGTTTCAGCGTGTCTTGAGGGCAAATCCGGATCTTCGGCAGCAGCCATTTTTTTCCGGTCTACGGGATGCCGGAAAATCGGAAGGGTGATCCGTCCCCAGTCCCCTTCAGGGTTTCCGAGCACAAACGCATCATAGGTTTTCTCTACTGTCCGATGTTGAAACTGGCGGGTCAATGACGTCCACGCCCCCTGGGTGCGGGCAGCAATCAAGACACCCGATGTGTCTTTGTCCAGCCTGTGGACAATGCCGGGCCGGGAAGGTTCAGAGCCGATGTTTTGAATTTCCGGGAAATGAAATGCCAGCCCCTGGGCAATGGTGCCGGTGAGGTTGCCGGCGGCCGGGTGCACGACCATTCCGGGCGGTTTATTGATCACAATGATATGCGCATCAATATAGAGCAGATCCAGGTCAAGGGGTTCGGCGATGAGGGGGCGGCAGGCAATGGCGGAAATCGGCTCCGGTACCCGGGGCGGCACGGAAACAATGTCCCCGGCATTCACCCGGTACCCGGGCTTTTTGAAACCGCTCCCGACAAGGACCTGTTGCTTTTTGATCCAGTTTGCAGCAGTGTTTCTGGAGCATTCGGGAACCAGTGATGCCACGAATTGATCCAGGCGCAATCCGGCCTGATCAGCGTCAACAACAAGGGTGATGTGCCCATCAGAACGGGTCATTCAGCCTGTTTGCTGCCGTTACCGTTGTTGTCAAAAAGCGATTCGATCTCAGTCCAGACCTGGCTTTCCTCCTGGTTTTTGGCTGTGCAGATTTCCCGCATCAAAAGGGTTCTGGCCGTATCCAGCAGTTTGCGCTCCCCGAATGATAAATCCTTGGAAAGCTTGAGCATGTAAAGGTCCCGGAACACGGCGGCCACATCAAAAGGCGATCCGGTTTTCAGCTTATCCATGTATTCCTTGTACCGGCGGTTCCATGTCTGGTTGTCCTGCAAATCGTCTTTTTTCTCAGTAAGTACGGCGTAAATATCAGGAATCTGCGTTTTGTCCACAACCGTACGCAGGCCCACCGAATCCACGTTGCTGGTGGGAATCATGATGACCATTCCGTTGTCAATGATTTTCATGATGTAGAAATCGTGCGTGTCACCGTTAATCACCCGGCTTTCAATGGATTCGATGCGGCCGACGCCGTGGGCCGGATAGACGGCCAGGTCACCGACTTCAAAATGCTTGCTCAGGTCTTTTTGGGGTTGTGCTTTTTCAGCCATAGTTTTCACCAAAGGTTATGCAAAGTTTATTCCTAAAAAATGATATATATCATTTTTTGGAAGGTGAATCAACAAAAAAAGGGCCGGTGAATTTCACCGGCCCTTTTTGGCTTGGTTATGTAACTGATGCGTTGCTTACAGCAGGAACGGCACCATGAGCAGGGCAACCACGTTGAGAATCTTGATCATCGGGTTGACCGCAGGGCCGGCCGTATCCTTGTACGGGTCGCCGACGGTGTCGCCGGTGACCGCGGCTTTGTGGGCATCGCTGCCCTTGCCGCCGAAATAACCGTCTTCAATGTATTTTTTGGCATTGTCCCAGGCCGCGCCACCGGTGGTCATGGAGATGGCCACAAACAGACCGGTCACGATACTGCCGATCAGCAGTCCGCCAAGGGCGATTTTGCCGAGAAACAGGCCGACCAGCAAGGGAGCCACCACAGGCAGCAGGGCCGGAATCAGCATTTCCTTGAGCGCGAACTTGGTGACGATATCCACGCATGCACCATAGTCGGGTTTGGCGGTTCCTTCCATGATGCCCGGGATTTCACGGAACTGCCGGCGAACTTCATCCACAACCGCACTGCCTGCCCGACCCACTGCGTTCATGGCAATGGAGGCAAACAGGAAGGGCAGCAGACCGCCGATAAACAGACCGATGATCACGTTAACGTCGCTGAGGCCGAAGTTCAGGGCTGCAGCGGCTTCCTCGGTTCCGGCCTGGAGAACGAATTCCTGGGTGTAGCAGGAAAACAGCACCAGTGCGGCCAGACCGGCAGAACCAATGGCATAGCCTTTGGTCACGGCTTTTGTTGTGTTGCCAACCGCATCCAGGGGATCGGTGACAGCACGGACACTTTCATCGAGGTCCGCCATTTCGGCGATGCCGCCGGCATTGTCAGTGATGGGGCCGTAAGCGTCAATGGCAATGACCATACCGGTCATCGACAGCATGGCAACTGCGGCAATGGCAATGCCATAAAGATCAGCAAAGCCGTAAGCTACGCCGATGCCCACACAGATGGCAAGCACGGGAGCTGCAGTGGCCTGCATGCTGATGGCCAGGCCGGCGATGATGTTGGTGGCATGGCCGGTGGTGGAGGCTTCGGCAATGGCTTTGACCGGGCCGTAAATGCCGGTATAATACTCAGTGATAATGACGATGACCACTGTGAGCACAAGACCCACCAGGGATGCGTAAAACAGGTTGATCCCCGGAATGCCGCCGATTGTGTCCACCATGTTGACGGTGAAAACGTAAAAGGCCAGAGCGGCCAGGATGGCTGCGCCAAACATTCCTTTGTACAGGGCGCCCATGATGTATTCATTTTTGCCCAGACGCACAAAAAGAGTGGCAATAATGGAGGCGATAATGGAAATCGCGCCAAGAACCATGGGATAATGAACAGCCATGGGCTCTTCGGGGAAAAACAGGTGGCCCAGCAGCATGGCTGCCACAACGGTCACCGCATAGGTTTCAAAAAGGTCTGCGGCCATACCGGCGCAGTCGCCGACGTTGTCTCCGACATTATCGGCAATGGTGGCCGGGTTTCTCGGGTCGTCTTCGGGAATGCCGGCTTCGACCTTGCCCACCAGGTCCGCACCCACGTCAGCACCCTTGGTAAAGATGCCGCCGCCGAGACGGGCAAAGATGGAAATCAGGCTGCCGCCAAAACCCAGTGCCACCAGGGGCACCACGTCTTCGACAACTGTGTAAAAACCGGCAATGGCGGTCAGGGCTAGACCGGCAACCAGCATACCTGTCACGGAACCGCCGCGGAAGGCCATTTTCAGACCTGCGGACAGACCGCCCTTGGCGGCTTCTGCCGTTCGGATGTTGGCCAGAACCGATACCCGCATGCCGATGTAGCCGGCCAGGTAAGAGGCCACTGCGCCCACGGCAAAACCCACTGCAGTGGTGGTGCCGAGGCTGAAAAAGATAATGATAAAAATCGCCACGCCAACGATCACAATGGTCTTGAGCTGGCGGTTCAGGTAGGCGATTGCGCCTTCCTGAATGGCATTTGCGATTTCCACCATTTTTTCCGTGCCGGTGGGGGCGGTTTTGATCATGCCGGCCACAATCAGGGAATAAATAATCCCGAGTGCACCGATTAAGGTACAAGTTAGCGGAATGTTTTCCATAATAACTTCCATGCCTACCTCCCTAAAAGTTTAGGTTAAAAAAATCAGACACCTAGAGAACCTGCTTTTGATTGAAACGATTCATTGCAACCGGCAATCCCTCATCGATCATTGTTAGCACGGAAAGACCTGCGCTTTCAATCACAGGACCGAAAAAGCGCTGCTCTTCGGCAGTGAATTTGCCCAGCACCCAGCCCGTGACATCCATCGGCGCAGCAGGTCGTCCGATGCCGATTCGAAGCCTTGGAAAACCTCCTGACGAAAAGGCTTCCATGATCGATTTAATGCCGTTGTGCCCTCCGTGACCTCCTTTCTCTTTGAATTTTATTTGTCCTTTTTCTATATCCAGATCATCATGTATGACCAGTATCTGCGAAATTTCAATGTTGTAGTAATCCGCCAGCTGCCGAAGAGGCGGTCCGCTCCGGTTCATGTAGTCCATTGGCTGCGCGATGATGATCCGCCGCCCGCCGCGCCGGCCGGTCCCGAAGCGTGCTTTGAATTTGTTTTGATCCAGGGTCACGCCGCAGCGTGCGGCCGCATCCTCAGCAACCCGGAATCCCACATTGTGGCGGGTAAGGGCATAGCCGCGGCCCGGGTTGCCCAATCCGGCAATCAGCCATGCTCCGGTCTGCACAGTTATTCTTCGGCCTCTTCTCCGGAACCGGCTTCTTCGGCTTCACCCTCGGCAGCCTCTTCGCCTTCCTCAGCACCTTCTTCTTCCAGAGCCTCTTCCTCGGGTTCCTCCATCTTCGGGCTGACCACGGTCAGGATCGTGAAATCGACTTCATAGGGAATTTCCACGTTTTCCGGAAGCGGTACCTCGCTGACATGAACCGAGTCTCCCATTTCAAGCGGGGTAATATCAATTTCAATCTGTTCCGGAATATTGGCCGGCAGACAGTAGACTTCCAGTTCTCTGCGGATGATCTGCAGAATGCCGCCTTCCTCCACACCGTTGGATGTGCCCGTGGTGGTCACAGGTACCATCACGGAAATTTTCTGGTCCATCTTGATTTCATAAAAATCAATGTGAAGGTAATGATCCTTGACAGGATCGCGCTGGAATTCCTTGATCATGACAGTCTGACGACGGTTTCCGCCGTTTTCAACAGCCAGATTGATCAGACCCCGGGTAAACTGGGGGTTGTTAAACATCCGTTCAAGTTCACGGATGCTCACCGACAGGGGCTGGCTTTCAATGTTGGCCCCGTAGAGCACCGCCGGAATACGGCCTGCGCGCCGCAGGGTGCGGGCTGCGCCTTTGCCGGTTTCCTGGCGGGGTTGCGCGTTTAGCTTGATGATATCCAAAATGTATCCTCCAAATAAATGTCTTATGCAGCATATTTGATCAAACGAACAAAGATGTCACGGAATCGCCGGTGTGGCTTCGGTAAATGGCCTCGCCAAACAATTCGGCAATGCTGAGCACGGTGATCTTGTCGCATGTTTTGGGTTTTCCCGACAACGGGATTGTGTCTGTGACCACCATGGATTTTAAACTTGAGGCGTTGATCCGGTCGATCGCCGGCCCGGAGAGAACCGCATGCGTACAGCAGGCATGAACTTCTTTGGCACCGTTGGCCGAAATTGCATT
This sequence comes from Desulfosalsimonas sp., assembly GCF_055149105.1. Taxonomy (NCBI): domain Bacteria; kingdom Pseudomonadati; phylum Thermodesulfobacteriota; class Desulfobacteria; order Desulfobacterales; family Desulfosalsimonadaceae; genus Desulfosalsimonas; species Desulfosalsimonas sp. Next base: position 41,831 of record NZ_JBSRLA010000019.1, read on the forward strand.
GGCCGCCTCGGTCAGGGTGCCGGCAGTATCGGCCATGTCGTCGAGAATAAGGGCCTTTTTGCCTTCCACGTTTCCGATGACCGCCATGGCCTTGGCCTGGTTGGGGGCGGAACGTCGCTTGTCAATGATGGCCAGGCCCGCATTTAATCGTTTGGCAAATGCCCTTGCCCTTTCCACGCCGCCGGCATCCGGTGAGACGATCACCAGGTCTTCGGAAAATTGCCTGCGCATATGGTTGATCAGCACAGGGGCGGCAAACAAATTGTCCACGGGAATGTCAAAAAAACCCTGGATCTGGCCGGCATGGAGATCCATGGTGATCACCCGGTTGGCGCCGGCCCGGGTCAGCAGGTCGGCCACCAGTTTGGCGCTGATGGGCACCCTGGGGGCCACTTTTTTGTCCTGGCGGGCATAGCCGAAATAGGGGATCACCGCAGTGATTCGCCTGGCTGATGAGCGCTTGAACGCGTCGATCATCAGCAAAAGTTCCACCAGATGATCATTGACCGGATAACAGGTGGACTGCATTACAAACACGTCCTTTGCCCGGACATTGTCATCGATTTCGATCTGTACTTCACCGTCGCTGAAGCGCTTTACTTTGGCATTGCCCAGGGGCTGGTTCAAATAGCTGCAGACAGACTCTGCCAATTGCGGATTGGATAGGCCGGAAAAAATGATATATCCGTTGTTTTCCACTTTCCCTTCCCCTTTCCCGGGGTTGAACTTTACTGGTGAAACCGATTGTGAAATGGCTGGGGCGGGAGGATTCGAACCTCCGAATGCAGGAACCAAAATCCTGTGTCTTACCGCTTGACTACGCCCCAGCAACCGGTGGTTTGTTTTTTTCGCCCCGCAGAATCAGTGTCAGCAAATCAGGCTGGTTTCAAACACCTGCCATGTGCCCCGCAGGGCAGATAACCGATCAAAAGCCTGCCGGGCCTGCCGGTCATCTGAAAAAAGGCCGAAAACCGAAGATCCGCTGCCGCTCATCAACGCCTTTACCGCCCCGCAATCCATAAGCGCCAGTTTGGCCTTACTGATTTCCGGACACAGTTTCATGGCCGGCGGTTCAAGCGCATTGTAAAGCTGCCTTGCGAAATCGGCTTTCCAGCCTGATTCGAAAGTAAATTTTGTATGTATTTTTTTGTTTTTTGTCAATGCCAAATTCAATTTTTTATAGACTTCGGCAGTGGATACGGGGCATCCGGGATAGATCAGCACCAGGTTGAATCGGGGCAGGCCGGAAAAGGGGGAAAGCTTTTCGCCAATACCGACGGCAATGGCCGGCCGGCCGTATATGAAAAACGGTACATCCGCTCCGAGTCTAAGCCCAAGCTTCATGAGCCTGTCGGCGGGGAGGGGATTTTCAAACAAGCGGTTGAGCCCGGTGAGAACGGCTGCCGCATCGCTGCTGCCACCGCCCAGGCCGGCACCCACGGGGATGTGTTTGTCAATGGAAATCATTGTTTCGGCAGAAAAGCCGGTTTCTGCAAAAAAGGCTGCTGCCGCGGCCCATGCCAGGTTGGCCCGGCCCGAAGGCACAAGCCGATGGGGGCATGTAACCGTAATGTCGCCGGAAGTGGCTGCAAGATCACATGACAAACGGACGGTATCATGAATCCCGATGGGGCACATCAGGGATCGGAGTTCATGATAGCCGTCCGTTCGTTTGCCAAGGACATCCAGGAACAAATTGATTTTTGCCGGAGCCTGGATTTCCACGGGACAAAATTATTTGGTCAGCTTGATAATGGTAATGCCCTGTCTGGGCCGCAGCACGTAAAATGACAGGGTTTGCCCGGATTCCGCATCCTGAATTATTTTTCTAAAATCCGTGACTGAACCGATTTTTTCATGATTGATTTCACGGATGATATCGCCTTTTTGAAATCCGGCTTCGGCCGCCTTGCTGTCCCGGGCCACCTGGGTAACGATAACACCCCGGACTTCTTCAAGGTTTAATTGCCTGGCCATTTCCCGGCTCAAATCCGTGACATCAAGGCCCAGTTCCGCTTCCTGATTGCTTCCGGGCGTCTGGCCCCGGCTGCGGTCAGCGAGTTTTTCTTCTTCCCGCTTGGCCACTTCAACATTAAATGTCCGGGTTTTGCCTTCACGGATTAATTTGATTTCTGCCTTTTGCCCGGGTTTGATCGCGGCAATGCGCCGGGAGAGTTCCCTGGGCGAGTCAACGTCCTTGCCGTTGACTTCAGTGATGATATCATTTGGTCTGATACCGGCTTTGTCCGCGGGATCGCCTTTGAAAACCTGGGTGATCATAACGCCCTGGTCGACATCATAATATTGCTTTAACTCGTCATTGAGTTCCTGGATGGCCACGCCAAGCCATCCCCGGGTCACTTCACCGCTTTCTTTGAGCTCGGTGATGATATTTTTGGCAAGGTCCGAGGGAATGGCAAATCCGATTCCCTTGCCCCCGGCAACAATGGCGGTGTTAATGCCGATGACCTCACCGTTCATGTTCAGCAGCGGCCCGCCGCTGTTTCCCGGGTTAATGGAGGCGTCTGTCTGAATGAAATCGTCATATGGGCCGGCTCCGATGACCCTTCCCTTGGCGCTGACAATACCGGCTGTTACCGTGTGCTCCAGGCCGAAAGGATTGCCGATGGCCACCACCCACTGGCCGATTTTCATGTCGCTGGAATCGCCCAGCTCCAGGGAGGGCAGTTTTTCATCCGCCTCGATTTTGATCAGGGCCAGATCCGTATTGGGGTCAGTGCCGATGATTTCAGCGTCATACTCATTTCCGTTTTTAAGCTTTACCTGGATCTGATCGGCATTTTCGATCACATGGTTGTTGGTGACAATATGGCCCTGCCGGTCCAGGATAAAGCCGGAGCCCAGGCTTCTTTGCTTGAATTCGCGAGGATACTGCTGGTCAAAGAAACGATCGAAAAATTCATCAAACGGACCGCCCTGCGGGGGCCCCTGGGGCCCGAAGAAATGCTTGAACACCTGGCCGCCGTTATCAACGGTTTTCACGGTACGAATGTTGACCACCGACGGGCCCGCCTCTTCTGCCAGCTGGGTAAAATTGGCAGGAACCTTGGTTTGCTGCTCAGGCTGGTTGCCGGCAGCAGATGTGGCGTAAGGCAGGGGCGTCAGAAAAAATCCGGCAGCCGTCAAAGCGGTCACGGTTATGATTACAGTGACCCATCCGGTCGGTTTTACTTGCAGTCCCATACTCGCTTTGCCTCCTTGTCAAAGTGCTTGCGGGTTGTCGGGATTTCCGGAAACCCGCTATTCACCCCCGGTTTCTTTTACATACAACAAACGTAATTCATACAAGACGTTTGTCAATAACCGCTTTTCCTCGTCTGTGAGGTTGCCCCGGGTTTTTTCCTCCAGCATGGCAATCACGTCAATGGTCTGCTTGGCCACGGGCAGGTTTTTGGCCGTGGCCAAGCTGGTGGGATCCGCGTGCTGACCCAGATGAACCAGGGCCGAGGAATTTAACGACAAAAGAAAGGTAATGAAGTTGATCTCCGGCATGACAGATCCGGAATGCAAATTGGGATCGTTTCCTTTGTCTTGTTGTACCATCTCCGGTTTTCTCCCTTTTGAAGTTATAGTTCCATTGTTCTGACCGATATGACCTTGGGCAGGGCCATGAGCGCGTCAACCACGTTTTGCGAAATGGGCGTGTCGGTTCGCAGCAGAATAATATTGTGCTCGCCGCCTTCTTCCAGCCCCACCTGCATCCTGGAGATATTGATGCCGTGATCACCCAGGGTGGTTCCGATACTGCCGATGGCCCCGGGTTCGTCCAGATTGTGGATCAGGGCGAGGTGGCCTTTGGGGATGATTTCAATGCGGAAATCATCAATGCGGACAATACGGGGATCGCTTTTGCCGAAAACCGTTCCCGCCACAGTCAGGGTTTTTTCCGGCCCCGTGATTTTGGTGGTGATCATGTGCAGAAAATCGGTGGTTTCCGGGGAACTGGATTCGGTGATTTTAATGCCGTGCTCCTTGGCAATGTAGTGGGCATTGACGGCATTGACCTCGGCACCCAGCCGGTAGCTCAGCAGCCCCTGGATAAAGGCGGAGGTCACCGGCATCAGGTCATATCCGAAAAAATCGCCGTTGTAGAGAATGTTGATTTCCTTTAACTGTTCGGTCATGAACTGGGCATGGAGCATGCCCATTTTTTCTGCCAGGCGGATAAACGGTCCGAGCTGCTCCAGGGCCTGGCCGGAAATGGAGGGCACATTGACAGCATTGACCACGTTGTTGTGCTTTAAATATTCCACGATCTGGTTGGCCACGGCCACGGCCACATTGGTCTGGGCCTCAAATGTGGATGCGCCCAGGTGCGGCGTCAGGATCACTTTTTCGGACTGCAGCAGCCGAAGGTCTGCCGGCGGGGGTTCCTGGGCAAAAACGTCCAGGGCCGCGCCGGCCACCTTGCCGGATTCAAGCGCGTCATACAGGGCTTCTTCATCCACAATTCCGCCGCGGGCGCAGTTAATAAGCATGACCCCGTCCTTCATTTTTGCCAGGGCCTCTGCATTGATCATATTGGCCGTGCCCTTGTTTTTGGGCACATGAATGGTGATGTAATCGGCCCGGGCGTAAAGCTCATCAATGCGGACGGATTCGAATCCCTGTTTTTCTATTGTCTCGTCCTGGACCACCGGATCATAGACCAAAACTTTCATTTTCAGGCCCCGGGCCCGGTCTGCGACCACGGAACCGATCTTGCCAAAACCGATCACACCCAGTGTCTTGTTGTAGATTTCCCGGCCCATGAGTTTTTTCTTGTCCCACCGGCCCGTTTTTAGCGAGGCGGTTCCCTGGGCGATATTGCGGCTCAAAGAAAGCATCATGGAAATGGCGTGCTCGGCTGTTGTCACCACGTTGCCGCCCGGGGTGTTCATGACCACCACGCCCCTGCGGGTGGCCGCCGGGATGTCCACGTTATCCAGGCCGATACCGGCCCGGCCAACCACTTTCAGGTTTTCCGCAGCTTCCAGCAGTTCATCGGTCACCCGGGTGGCGCTGCGGATGACCAGGGCATGATAAGGCCCGATCTCTGCCTTGAGTTCTTCGGGCGAAAGCCCGGTTTTCACATCCACATCCAGCCCGGCTGCCTTAAATATTTCAATTCCGGCTTCACCCAGATTGTCGCTGACAAGTACCTTCATTCACAAACCTCCACAGTCTCCTGTTATGTTTTGATTCTGTTGCCGATCGAATGCGGTTTTTTTCTCTGGTTATCTGAAAATGCAGCGGAAATCCAGCGCATTTCCGGATATCCAAAGAACTTTTGACCGAAACCGGGTTAAGCCTTACCATGCCGGGCCACAGCTGCGGTTATGCCCGGATTTCATTCTGTACCCGGGAAATGGTGTTTTCCACGGTGTTTCGGATTGCATCCAGGCGGTTTTGCGAAAGGGCCTCAAAGCGCATGACCAGGGCCGGCTGGGTGTTGGATGCGCGCACAAGCCCCCATCCGTCGTCAAATACAATTCTTACTCCGTCAATGTCAATGACCTGATACTGATCCGCCAGAAGCTGCCGGGCCCGCTCCACCACGTCAAATTTTACCTCATCGTCGCAGTCCACCCGGATTTCCGGGGTGCTCACGGTTTCCGGGACATCTTTTAACAGATCGTCAATGGTGCCGCCGGTTTCTGAAAGAATTTCAATTAACCGGCACGAGGCATAAATCGCGTCGTCAAAGCCGAAATACCGGTCGGCAAAAAACATATGACCGCTCATTTCCCCGGCCAGCTCAGCTTTTTCCGTCTTCATCTTTTCCTTGATCAGGGAATGGCCGGTTTTCCACATCACGGCCCGGCCCCCGTGGCGTTCAATATCGTCATACATGGTCTTGGAGCACTTGACCTCGGATATGAACGCAGCCCCTGGCTTTCGGGACAAAATCTCCCTTGCAAAAATGATCATGAGCTGATCTCCGTAAATCACCCGGCCGTTTTGGTCCACCACGCCGATGCGGTCGCCGTCTCCGTCATAGCCGATGCCCAGATCCAGGCTTTTGGCCCGCACCAGGGCGATGAGATCGGCCTGGTTTTCCATTACAGTGGGATCGGCCTCGTGATTGGGAAACCGGCCATCCATGTCGCAATAAAGATCATAAACCTTGCACCCCAGGGACTTGAGCAGGGGCACGGCAACAACGCCGGCAGTGCCGTTGCCGGCGTCAATGCCCACCTGCAGCTGTCGCCTGATGCTGACATTGTCCCGGATGTAGTCCTGGTAAGGAGTGATGGCATCGGCTTTGCTCACCCGTCCCTGTCCGGTTTGGAAATGGCCTTTTTCCGCGATTTGCGCAATTTCGGCAATCTGTTCACCGTGGACTGAGTCCGTGCCCTTGCAGATCTTAAATCCGTTGTATTCCGGCGGGTTGTGACTGGCTGTCACCATGATGCCGCCGTGGGTCTGCAGGTGCCAGATGGAAAAATAAAGCACCGGCGTGGGGCAGACCCCGATGTCGATGACATCGCAGCCCGATTCGGTCAAACCCTGGGTCAGGTTGCCGGCCCAGCGCTCAGAGGTCAGCCGGCAGTCCCGGCCCACGCTCAATGTGGTGCATCCGTATCCGGCCATGTAAGTGCCCATGGCCCGGCCCAGCAGGTAAACCTCATGGTCGGTTATATCCTTGTCCGCGATCGCCCGGATGTCGTATTCCCTGAAAATAGCCGGATTCACAGCCGTTTTTCCTCCTTGATTTTACTTAATATTTAATTGCTTAACACTGCCTGTAAAAAAGACTTCTCAATAACTTCGTTCAAGGTTCAAAGTTCAAGGTTCAAAGTTCAAGGTTCAAAGTTCAAGGTTCAAAGTTCAAGGTTCAAAGTTCAAGGTTCAAAGTTCAAAAAAATAAAATCAAAGCTTTTTACAGGCTCATCACCCCTTGACAACGGCAATGGGCCGGAGCCGGGCCACTTTTTTGGATATGCCGGAGCCGTGCACCACGTTGACCACCTCGGTGACGTCCTTGTAGGCTTCGGGCATTTCCTCTGCCATGGTGCCCCGGCCCGCGGCCCGGACATAAATGCCCCTTTTTTCCATTTCCTGTTGCAAAAACCGGCCCTTTGCGGCTTTTTTGGCTGCCTTTCGGCTCATGACCCGGCCTGCGCCGTGGCAGGTGGAGCCAAATGTTTCTTCCATTGCCTTTTGCGTGCCGGCCAGCACATAAGAAGCCGTGCCCATGTCCCCGGGGATCAAAATGGGCTGGCCCGTATCCCGGAAAGCCGGGTCCAGGCCCGCATGGCCCGGCCCAAAGGCCCGGGTGGCGCCTTTGCGGTGAACACAGACCTTCCGTTTTTCCCCTTCGATAACATGGGTTTCGGTTTTGGCGATATTGTGGCACACGTCATAAATCATCCGCATTCCCAGATCCCGGGGGCTTATGCCCAGGGTGTGCATCAACACCGTTTCTGCCATGTGCAGCAGGACCTGGCGGTTGGCCCAGGCAAAGTTGGCCGCGCACGCCATTGCCCGGTAATAAGCCTGTCCTTCCGCAGATCGCACCGGCATACAGGCCAGCTGCCGGTCGGGCAGGGAGATGCCGGATTTGTGCACTTTTTTGGTCATCAGCGCAAGAAAGTCATCGCAGATCTGATGACCCAGGCCCCGGGAGCCCGTGTGGATCAGCAGGGTCACCTGATTTTCGGCCAGGCCGAACACCCGGGCGGCTGTTGGATCATAAATGGTGTCCACCACCCCGATTTCCATGAAGTGGTTGCCCGAACCCAGGGTGCCAAGCTGGTTTTTGCCCCGGTCCATGGCCCGGTCGCTGACATCTGCGGGATCGGCGTTTTCCATGCACCCGCCTTCCTCGGTGCGCCCGGTGTCCGTATCACGGCCGTAGCCGTGGGAAACGGCCCACGGACTGCCTTTTTTCATGACCTTTTTGAGATCCGCCAAAGACAGCTTGACCATGCCTGTGGAACCCACCCCGGAGGGGATGTGTTTTTGCAGGGCAGCAACAAGGTCTTCCAGATGCGGCCGGATTTCCTTTTCCTCAAGGCCCAGGGCGGCAAGCCGCACCCCGCAGTTGATGTCATAGCCCACCCCGCCCGGGGAAATCACCCCGGAGTCCAAGTCAAAGGCCGCCACTCCGCCGATGGGAAACCCGTATCCCCAGTGGATGTCGGGCATGGCCATGGCCCGGCCCACAATGCCCGGAAGACTGGCCACGTTGACAAGCTGCCGGAAGGTTTCGTCCTTTTTGATCGCCTCCATGATCGCGTCACTGGCATAGATCCGGGCGGGTACGTTCATGTCCCCGGTCCTGGGAATCTCCCATGTGTAGGCGTCTGTTTGTATCAGCTCCATTGCCCTGTTTTCCTATACATCGAAAATTATTTGAACCTGCCAGCCGTCAGATGTTGGTGACAGGTTTGCGCTGTGATAGGTCACTGCTTTGATGTCTGCAAACACCGGATGCTTTTGCGGATCAAAGGCCCGGACGAAAACCCGGGCCTCCAGCCATGTGTCCCGGATTTCGACAATCTTTGCGGACCGGATCAGGCGCTGGTTTGCGGCCCACTCCAGCAGGCAGGCCCGAAGCCAGTTGATGAGCAGATCGGTTTGGTCAATGCCCTCAACGCAAATGGTTTGCGCATGCGTATCGGTTATCTGCCTTAAGTCCGTGATCTGTTCAAACAAAGCCCGGCAGGCCTCGGCAAACAGATCCGCCAGGGTGGGAGCCCACACCCGGATGCCGGTATCGGCTGTATGATCGATGACTTCGTAGGGCATAAGCGGCCTGCAATTGCTATTGGTGACTTTTCCACACCACCCGGCCGGTGTTTTGCGTGTGATAGCCGCCCATGTCATGGAGCCGTTCAATAAACTGTGCCGAGCCGATCATTTCCGTAAGCAGCCGGATTCTTCCGGATTCGGCAAAGGTTTCCGGGATTACCAGTTCATAGGATTCCGTGGCAACCGGGATAAAATCCAGGTCCAGGGCCCTGGCTGCGGCGCGAATACCCAGGCCCGCGTCCGCGGCCTGGCCGAGCACGGCCACGGCCACGGCCATATGTGTGAATTCCTCGTTTTCATATCCGGTGATCACGGCCGGATCAACGCCTGCGCCCCTGAGATGAAAATCGAGCAGCACCCGGGTCCCGGAGCCGGACTGGCGGTTGATAAACACCACGTCATCTCTTGCCAGATCGGTGATTGCCGACAGTTTTTTGGGATTGCCGGGCGCCACGATCAGACCCTGTTCCCGCTCTGCCAGGCGCACCAGGCGCACGGGCACATCCGGCAGAAACTTCTGTATATAGGAAATATTGTAGGAGCCGTCATGGGTATCGAGCAGGTGGGTGCCGGCAAAATGGCACAAGCCCTTTTTCACCGCCATGAGCCCGCCCATGGAGCCCACATGGCTCGATGACAGGCTGTAGCGGCTGGTTTCGGCCCGGAGCAGATCGGCCAGCACGTCTATGGCATTGTCATGGCTGCCCACGGCCACGATGGTGTCCTCAATGGATCTGCGGTCCTTTAAAAGCCTGGCCGAAACGGTATCATCCTCCCGGATGCCCTCCTTGTCCGCGTCAATGCGGATGATGCCGTGGGCTTCGGTAATGCTGGTGATGGTGCCGGCGCCCCGGGGCAGGGGAGTGGCCACGATGCTGGCGCCCACTTTTCCGAGCTTGACCCGAACAAATTGTTCCATGCCGAGCCTGCCGGCAATTTTTCGGGTGGGCCGTACATGAATGGTTTCAGGCTCGGGTTCGGCCCGGCCCAGCATGGCGCAGATCAGGGGGGTAACAAATTGTTCAAAGGCCATGATGGCAGACACCGGGTATCCGGGAATGCCAAAGGCGGGCTTGTTGTTGATTTCACCGATCACAACGGGTTTTCCGGGCATCATGGCCACGCCGTGGACATAGACTTCTCCCAGCGATTCAATCACCTGTCTGGCAAAATCCTCGCTGCCCGAAGAAGACCCCCCCATAATCAGGATCATGTCCATATCCGGGTCCTGGGCCGCCTCAGAAACCGTTTTGGAGATCAGTTCGAAATCGTCGGTCACAATGTCGTGACGGATGTATTGCGCCCCCAGCTCCTTTGCCATTTGCCCCAGTACATGGGAGTTGGATTCGATTACCCGGCCCGGGGCAAGCGTTTCCGGCATCTGCCGGTGATTCACCAGTTCCGGGCCGGTGGGCAGCAAAAACAGGCACGGTTTGGCCAGAACCGAAACCTCCGTGATGCCGCCGGCCAGCAGGGCGCCGATGCAATAGGAGGTGATGCGGTGGTGGCGGGCAAACAAAAGCTCTGTGGCCACGATGTCTTCTCCCATGCGGCGCACGTGCTGCCAGGGAAAGGCCGGGGCCTCGATTTGGATGTGGTGTTCGTCAATGATCTGGATGTCTTCGATTATGATCACCGCGTTTGTGTCTGCGGGCATGATGTGGCCGGTGTTGACAAATACGGCCCGGGTGCCGGTTTCAAGAATTTTGGGATTGGCCTCTGTTGCACCGAAGGTGGCCTCCGCGTTTACGGCCGCGCCGTCCATGGCCGCTGCATGAAAACCCGGAGACGAAAGCCGGGCATAGACCGGTTGGGCCAGGATGCGCCCTGCGGCCTTGGTGACGGCAACGGTCTGGCCACGGTCGGCCGGCCGGAGATCAAACCGGTCAGACAGCAGATCCCGTGCTTCCCGGAGGGTTTTCATTTTAAGGTAGATATTGCGGCTGCTGCTCATTTTTTTCCTTTTGGATGCCGGCTCAAAAAACGGCGGATTTACCGGAGAAGTGTCACAAAAACGGTTTCGCCTTTTTCCAGCCCCTCGGTGTTCATATCAATTTCAATGAGCCCGTCTGCCTCCACCAGGGTGCGGATCAGGCCTGAAGGTCCAAGAATGGGTTCGGCGTAAAACCGGCCCTGGTCTTCCTCGATCCGGACTCTTATGTAATCGGTGCGGCCCTGAACGGATGCCAGGTTGCGCGTGAGTTCGGCCGTGATCCGGTCGTACTGGCGATAAGATAATGCATTGCCGCTGATGTGTCCAACAAACCGGGCCACGATTCGGTCAAAGACCACCATGGCCGAAGCAATCTGTCCGGGCAGTCCCCAAAGGGCCTTTTGACCGGTTTTTGCCAGGATTGTGGGTTTTCCCGGACGGATGGGAATGCCATGGAACAGGATTTGGGAATCAGGTAGCGATTCAATCACTTCCAGAGTCAGGTCCCGGGTTCCCACGGAACTGCCGCCGGATATCAAAACCATGTCGGTTTCCGCAAGGGCCCGGGTGCAGGTGTTGTGCAGTGCCTCAAACCGGTCTGCAACAATGCCGTATGTCCGGGCAATGCCGCCGGCCTGGGCCACGCATCCGGCAAGGCAGTAAGTGTTGACATCCCGGATTTGACCGGGTCCCGGGGTTTGGCCGATTTCCACGAGCTCGTCGCCCGTGGAGATAATGCCGATCACGGGTTTTTTGAAAACCCGGATGGTTTCCATTCCCAGGGCGGCCATCAGGCCCATTTCCTGGGGACGGATACGGCTGCCGGCGGCAAGCATTTTCTGGCCGGAGGCCACGTCCTCGTCTGCGGCCACGACATTGGTGCCCGGGGCCACGCTTTTATAGATTTCCAGGGCGGTTTCATCGAGTTTGGCCGCATGTTCGACCATGACCACGGCATCTGCGCCCTGGGGCAGCATGCCGCCTGTGGCAATGGCCGCGGCCTGGCCTTGGCCCACGGGGGTTTGCGCGGCCATTCCCATGTGCACGGTGTCGATGATCTCCAGGTACGCCGGGCTGGATTCAGACGCGCCAAAAGTGGCTGCGGCCCGTACGGCAAATCCGTCCATTGTGGATCTGGCAAAGCCGGGCAGATGGGTTTGGGCAACAATTTCCCGGGCCAGGATCCGGCCGCAGGCCTCGGCTGTGGGCAGTTTTTCCGTGCCCACAGGGGCAAATTCAAAAATGCGGTCAAAAACCTGTTGAACCGGTGTGGCGGTAAAAAATTCCTTGGTCATGGTATCGGGTCCGGCAAAGATGATGAGCCTGTAAAAAGTCTTTTTTACAGGCAGCGTTAAGTTTTAAGTGTTAAGTAAAATCAATAAGTTATTTGTTTATTGGTTGGCGGTTATCTCCGATTTGAGACTTTTTACGATTCCATCAAAGATGACAAATGATTAAAAAAGATCGGAAATGGCCGGCTGGTCCAGGACTTCCCGGTGGATTTCTCCCCGGGCGACCCGGACCACAGGGCCGCTCATATGGACATGATAATGGTCATCCATGCGGATCTGTAGTTGTCCGCCGGGCATGTGAACGGTGATTTCAGCATCACACAATCCCAGCCGGCGGGCCACGGCCGCGGCCGCTGAAGCACTGGAGCCCGAGGCAAGGGTGTAGCCCGCGCCCCGCTCCCAGATTTCAATGGCCAGGTTGGCGCGGTCCAGGATTTTTGCAAACTGGACATTTGTGCGGTTGGGAAACATCTCATGGGTTTCGATCACCGGTCCCAGCCGGCGGGTTTGTTCCACGGAAATTTCGTCGCTGACAATTACGCAATGGGGGTTTCCGATGGTGGCGGCGCAAAATTTGAGGGTCTGGCCGGCGATGACCATGGATTCATTGATGACTTCCCGCTGATCCCCGGTGACCGGGATCTGGGTGCTGGTAAAGCTCACCTGTCCCATTTCCACTGAAATCATGTGTCCGGCGTCACTGACCTGCGCTGTGACCGGTCCGCCCAAGGTGTTGATGGCAAAGGGCTTGTCCGCCACCCGATCCCGGTCATAAAGATATCGGGCGAAAATGCGCAGGCCGTTTCCGCTTTTTTCCGCCTCACTGCCGTCCGGGTTGAAAATGCGGACCCCGAAGGCCCCGTTATCCTCAAAAAACGGGCCCAGCAGAATTCCGTCAGCCCCGAGCCCGCACTGGCGGTGGCAGATGCGGCGGATGGCCCCGGCCTCAAGATCGTTTTCGGCCTGTCCGGGTTCAATGACAATATAGTCGTTTCCCAGTCCGTGATATTTGTAAAATTCCATAGCTTTATTTCCCTGACAGTTTGTTGCACGCCACAAAATTGCCTGAAAACTATTTAAACCTATATATCTTATCAGCCCCTGCTCCGGCAAACAAGAAAATTGACACCAGATAAAAGTGTTTCAGAAATTGATGGTTTCGTAAAAAGCTTTTTACCGCGTCCGCTGTTTGTCAGGAAGGAAGCCCTGCGGTCGGCGTCGGCTTTTTCGCTCCTGACCGTTTTTGCGGATTGATCAAATGCCTTTGCCTAAAATTTACAAACGCGCCCTGCCTTGCTCAAACAGTTTGAAATCTTTATGCAAAAACGCTCAATGTCGCTTCAAAAGCCGACCCCGCCCTTGGGCTTCCCTGGAAGGGTTCTTGTCGGGCCAGCCCACGGGACCGGGCATGAAAACAACGCTTTTTAAGACTTGTTGGTGTTGCTTCCGACTCCCTTGGTGTGAAACTTTGCACACAGTCGGCCATGATGCCGGCCCGGGGGTGGTTTGCGAGTCGCATTGAGCGCGCAAGCGGTCAGGGAGCAAACCGCCACCGGGCCGGCATCATGCGAAAATTGTAGCATCAAGCACGAACAGCCAGTTTTTTGAAGTTACTTCGAGGCTTTTCGGGTTTCTGTCGAGTTTTTGAGCACCGGGTTTTTTCTGTCACAGAGAAAATCCTTGTGTTTATCCAAAAGATGTCTATATTGCCCCTTGCCCGGCGCATAATTGCCGGCCGGGCGGTCAATTTTGCATAAAATTCGAAGAAAGGCCCCAATTGTCAGATACCAACACTGAAAATCAAATCAGAAACATTGCCATTATTGCACACGTGGATCATGGCAAGACAACCCTTGTGGATGCCATGTTCCGGCAAAGCGGATTGTTTCGCGACGGCCAGGAGACCGATGAGCGCATCATGGACAACATGGACCTGGAGCGGGAGCGGGGCATTACCATTGCCGCCAAGAACTGTTCGGTGATGTGGCAGGGCGTGCGCATCAACATGATCGACACCCCGGGGCATGCGGATTTCGGCGGGGAGGTGGAACGGGCCCTGATTATGGCAGATGCTGCGCTCCTGCTCGTGGACGCCTCAGAGGGGCCCTTGCCCCAGACCCGGTTTGTTTTGAGAAAAACCCTTGAGGCCGGCCTTTCCGTCATTGTCCTGATCAACAAGATTGATCGCAAGGATGCCCGGCCCGATGCAGTGCTAAATGAAATCTATGATCTTTTCATTGACCTGGGGGCTGATGACCGGCAGCTTGATTTTCCTTATTTTTATGCTGTGGGAAGAGACGGGATTGTCAAACAGCGCCTGGATGAAGATGCCGATAACCTGCATGTCCTGTTTGATACCATTGTCAGCCATGTGCCGCCTCCGGCCTGCGACCGGGAAAAACCCTTCCAGATGCTTGTGGCCGACCTGGGCTACAGCGATTACCTGGGCCGGCTGGCCGTGGGCCGGGTGACAAACGGCGAGGTAAGGGCCGGCGATCATCTGGTGTGTGTCAAAAATTCCGCCACGCGGGTGCCCCTGAAGGTCTCCCGGCTGCAGGTGTATAAAGGCGCTGCCCTGTGCCCGGTGGATTCGGCCCGGGCGGGCGATATTGTGATTTTGTCGGGAATCGAGGACGTGGCCATCGGCGATACCCTCTGTGCCGGCGACCAGCCCGAGGCCCTGCCCCGGGTGCACGTGGACGAACCCACCATTTCCATGGTGTTTATGCCCAGCGACTCACCCTTTTCCGGCCGGGAGGGCAAATATGTGCAGTCTGCCAAAATCCGCCAGCGGCTTGTAAAGGAAACGCTTTTAAACGTGGCCATTGATTTGAAAGACACCGGGGAGCGGGACCGGTTCGTGGTCATGGGCCGCGGGGAGTTTCAGCTGGCCATTTTGATTGAAACCATGCGGCGCGAGGGTTTTGAGTTCTGCGTGGGCCGGCCCGAGGTCATCACCAAACATGAAAACGGCCAGAAGCTCGAACCTGTTGAGCATCTTTATGTGGACTGCAGTGAAGCCTATCTGGGCGTGGTCACGGAAAAACTATCCGCGCGCAAGGGCAAAATGGTGCACCTGGAACACACCGGTTCCGGGCAGGTACGAATGGCGTTTTCAGTGCCGGCAAGGGCGCTGATCGGTTACAGGGACACCTTTCTCACAGACACCCGGGGCACCGGGATCATGAATGCCAATTTTGCCGGATGGGAAGCTTTCCGGGGCGATTTCCCCACCCGTCTGACCGGCTCTCTTGTGGCCGACCGGCCGGGCACTGCGGTCACTTATGCCCTGTTTCACCTGGAGCCCAGGGGCGAGTTGTTTATCCGTCCCGGAGATGCGTTCTACGAAGGTATGGTGATCGGCGAACACAGCCGGGAAATGGATGTCAACGTCAATCCGTGCAAGGAAAAAAAGCTCACCAACATGCGCGCTTCCGGAAAGGACGAGTCTCTGGTGCTCGCCCCGGTCAAGCCCATGACCGTGGAGCGGGCCATCGATTTTATCCGCGCCGATGAACTCGTTGAAATCACGCCCAAGTCAATACGGATCCGAAAGGATGTCCTTGCTGCGCACAAACGGCGCCAGCGCCTTTGCAGAAGCGCCTGACAGGGCCGGGGGAAGTTAATCAAGTTTTTCGAAAAACTCTTTTTCCGCCCCGCACTTGGGACATACCCATTGATCCGGCAGATCGTCAAAAGCTGTTCCCGCCAAAACACCGTTTTCAGGATCCCCCTCTGCCGGGTCATAGACATATCCGCACGGGCATTCATATTTATCCATTGTTTGATTCTCCTGATGGTCATGTGCCGGCTTGCGCAAATGCTTACCGGTGGGTGGTGATCAGTTTCAAGGCAAGGGCGGCAAACACCGTGCCCGCCACCCGATTCAGCCATATCTGCGCCTTTGGTGATCCGGCAAACCAGTCCCCGATGGCGCCGGCCAGCAGGGCGATCATGCCGAAAATCAGTACCGTGGCCGCAATAAAGATAAGCCCCAGCATCAGGATCTGCAAACTCACCGGTCCTTGCGCCGGATCAGCGAACTGGGGCAGAAACGCCAGAAAAAAGATGGAAACCTTGGGATTGGTCAGGTTCATGACAATGCCCCGGCCGTAGAGATGTCTGCCCTTGAGCCGGGGCTGGCTGTTTTTTTCCAGCTTTGAGGCCCCGGCGGCAAAGCTCATCCAGGCCAGATAGAGCAGGTAAGCCGCGCCCGCGAGCTTCAGGGCGGTAAAGGCCAGGGCCGAGGCCTTGAAAATCACGGCCACGCCAAGGGCCACGGCTGTTGTATGGCCCACCAGGCCCGTGCAGAGCCCCAGAGTGACAAATATGCCCGACCATCTGCCGTGCAGGGCCGACTGGGTGAGCACGAAAATGTTGTCCGGCCCCGGGGCCAGGGCCAGGAGCACGGATGCCGAGAAAAATGCGATCATGGTTTCCGGGGCAATCATCATGGACTGTCTTTTTCTCCTGTGCCGGAAGGTTGATTTGCTGCCGGGTTGATTTCCACGGTAACATGGGACAAAGAGGCAATACTGCAAAGCTGCTGCTTGAAATCTTCAGGAGTTTGATGACTGCTGGTGCGCAGGGCCACGATGGCGCTGTGATGGCCAGGGCCGATTCTCCAGATATGCAGGTCTTCGACCTGTGTATCGGCCCCGTTTTCCAGGCGATCCCGGATCTGTCCGGCCAGGCCGGTGTCATTGTTGTAATCCAGCAGCACCCGACCGGTCTGGCCAAGCAGGCCAACCGACCAGCGGGTGATGACCAGCGCGCCCACAATGCCCATAACCGGGTCCAGAAACGCCCAGCCCCATGGCAGAAGCATGGCTGGCCATGTGCCAGTCGTCAGCCAGAAGCGCCATGGATCCGAACACCATGCCCGAGACAATCTCGGCCACCATGGTCACGATGGTCAGGCCGATGACAATCCTGGTTCTGCGCTCGTTGGCCTGCTGGTTGTCTGAAAAAAAACAGTGGTCATGAGGGCAGGAAAGGTCGCTGCGGCTGGATGAATTCATGGTTCGGTTCAGGCTTCCTGCGGTTTTAAAGTTTTTTCATCAACTGGTTGGCTGCGGTCAGCAGCGGATCCCAGACCGGACTGAAAGGCGGTGCATAAGGAAGATCGGTCTGGCCGAAGTCTTCAACACGCATCTGCGCATGCAGGGCCACGGCCGGGGCCTTGATGCGGTGGGCAACGCCTTCTTTGCCCACCATTTGGGCGCCCAGCAGCCGGCCGGATTTTTTGTCCCCCACCATGTGCACCCGGATGGATTCTGCCCCGGGGTGGGCATGGGCCCGGGACCGGGCGTCAATGGTCACAGATGCCGGTTCAAATCCGGCCGCCTCGGCTTCGCCGGTGCTGAGCCCGGTTCGGGCCACTTCCAGCTCAAAGGTTTTAAACACCGCGGACCCGGCAATCCCCTGAACTTCCACCGGCTTTCCGCAGATATGGTCAGCCGCGGCCCAGCCCCCCCGGTTGGCCAGCAGGGCCAGGGGTACCCAGGTTTTTTGACCGGTGACCACGTGATAGGCATCCGCGCAGTCGCCTGCGGCATAAATGAAAGGATTGGATGTCTGCATTTGCCGGCTGACCGAAATCGCCTGCTTTGGCCCCAAAGCGATGCCCGCATCCCCGGCAATCCCGCTGTTGGGAGCAACACCCAGGCCCATGAGCACCATGCCCGCCTCCAGGTCCCGGTCATTGCATACCACTGCCAGAGACGATCCGCGTTTTTCAATTTTTTCCACTCTTTGGTCCCGGTACAGATTCACATTGTGCTGTGCCAGGGTCTGTTGAACCACTTCTGCAATACTGCTGTCATAATTTCGCATAAAACCGCGGGTCACGCCGGTTACATGAATTCCCCGAAGGCTCAGGGCCTCTGCCATTTCCAGGCCGATATAGCCCATGCCCACGAGTATGGCCGATTCTGTCCTGTTGCCGGCCAAATAATCTTTGATGCTGCGGCCGTCTGACAGCCGTTTTAGGGGCAGCACGCCCTTGTGATCGATTCCGGGGATCTCGGGCATGACCGGCGAGGCGCCCGTGGCAATCAGCAGGTAGTCATAGGAAAATTCCAGCTTTTGGCCGGTATGATCCTTTGCCTGAACGGTTCTGGCCTCCGGGTCAATGGTTTCGGCCCGGCAGCCGGTTTTGAGATCAATGCCCTGTTTTTCCCGGAACACCTGGGCCTGGCGCACCACCAGGTCATCGATGTCCCGGTCCGGGTCGGCAATGTTATAGGGCATGCCGCAGGCGCTGTAGGAAACATCCATTGTTTCTTCGAGCACGGTGACGTTTGTCTCCGGCTGGTTTCTTTTGGCGCGGCTGGCCGCACTCATGCCCGCTGCATCGCCGCCGATGACCAGAAATTGCATTTGTCATTTCCTTTCCCTGGCTTTGGGACCTGCCAGGCCGGCCGGATTTTTGATTTGTTACCAAAACAAACAAGACGCGCTCGTAAAAAGTCGATTTTCAGATGGCGCCGTAAAAAGTTCAAGATCAAGGCTTGCGCGATTTCGAAGAATGCAGCGTACTTATCCGTACGTG
>NZ_JBSRLA010000020.1:0-50225 GCF_055149105.1 Desulfosalsimonas sp.
TCAGGGCAGCTATCAGGATGTTGGTATCAAGAACGGTCCGCATGAACCGCATCCACCTCTTGTTCAATCAGCTCCAGAATCTGCTGCTGATCGTATTCAGCATTGCGCCCCTTGATTTCGCTGACAGTAAGGTCAAAAACCCGTTTGCGCACCGCCTCGTCCACGAAGCGGGATAGGTCGCCTTTTTTGCCACCGGTGCGCGCCAGAAAAGTCCGAACAGCACGATTGGTCTTTTCCGGAATTGTAATATTCCATCGGATCATTGCCAGCCTCCTCATGCATAGATGTATAGGTGTTTATACACTTAAAATATTGCATAAGCCCGGGGGTGTCAATTAAGTTTTAAGTTTTAAGTGTTAAGTTTTAAGTTTTAAGTGTTAAGTAAAAAAGAGGTTGTGGGGGTTATGTTTTGTGGGAGTTGATGAGACCCTGGAGCATGGCGGAGATTTGTTTGAGTTCCAGGATCAGTTTGTCTTGGCTTGAGGAGGTCAGTATGCCGATGCGTTGGGCAATGTAGACCTGGGTTCTGAGTTCGGCGGCAGAGCCTTTGGCAATATGCAAAAACCTGATAAATTCAATTTTTGAGTCCCTTTCCGCACCTTCTGCAATATTGCTGGGAACAGATACGGCGGATCTGCAGAGTTGATCCTTTAAGCCAAAATCCCGGCAGTCTTTCAGGAGTTCATAAACCTGCACGGCCAGCCGGCAGGATCGTTTCCAGACCTCCAGATCCTCAAAAGAGGCATAAGCCATTGCCAATCCCCTTTCTTAAAACTTAACACTTAACACTTAAAACTTTGTTTCATAAGACGCACTCCGTCCCTTTCGGGGGCAGTGGGGCACCCGGCAGGGGATTGGTGGATTGGCGAATTGTTGGGCAAAAGAAACAACTGGTAAAAAAAAGAATTTATTATAAATTTGCGGATTTTGCAAGAGAGGATGGAAAAATGTTTGCCCCGGAATTTTATGGGCAGGGTGAATTGGTTTTTCATTGACCGGAAAATGCTTATTTGATAATGGCGTAATTTACTGATGTTTGGTTTGCAGAGATCCCTTTCTCCCACGTATTGCCACAAAGCCCGGTCAACATGGAACTGAATCGAATCATTGTTCGATGCATGCGCGCCATGGATATGCTGCTGACAGCGGCATGCTTTGTTCTGGCCTATTTTTTAAAAAAGCATTACCTGCCCGAGCCCTTTCGGGGCCTGACCCAGGAGCCCAGCTATTATGTGGTGCTGCTGCTGGTCATTATCATCTGGTATATCAGTTTAAATGCCATCTGGGCGTATAAGGATCCCCGAAACAGCGGGGCCGCCACCCAGATGTGGGACGTGCTCAAGGCCAACGGGCTGGGGCTTTTGATTTTAAGCTTTGTTTTGTATGCATCCAAGATGCCGGTCAGTCGATTGATGATCGGCATTTTTGTTGTGCTCGATGTTGGGGCGTTAATTGCGTTTCGGGCGGTGGCCGCGGCTGTGGTGCGCCGGATGGACACCCGGGCGTGCAACGCCGCCCATGTGGTGATCGTGGGCAGCCGGGACCGGGCCGGGGATGTGGTTTCTGCCATTGAAAACCATTATCAGAACAATGTGCATATTTTGGGCTGTTTTGATCCGGATCCGGATCGGGCTGAATTCCGGGTTGCGGGAAAATATCCGGTGCTGGGCACCATGGAGGCACTTGAGGGGTTTTTGCAGGACAATGTGGTGGATGAGCTCATTGTGGCCATGCCCATTAAAAAGCTGCCGGGTGGGGACCGGTGCCTGGCCGTGGCAGAGGAAATGGGGATTACCGCGCGGATTGTGCCGGACTGGCAGCTCCATCACCTGGCCTATCAGCCCATTGTGGCCGGGATTTCTGTGAGCAGTTTTTACGGGGTGCAGACGCTGACCCTCAAATCCACGCCCAAAAGCCAGGGCAAGCTGTTTTTAAAGGCCTTGGTGGATTATTCGGCCGGGGCGGTGCTGCTGGTGTTGAGTCTGCCGGTGTTTTTGGCGGCGGCTGCGGCGGTTAAGGCATCGTCGCCTGGCCCGGTGTTTTACCGCCAGGAGCGGCTGGGCAAAAACGGCCGGCGGTTTGATATGCTCAAGTTCCGGACCATGAAGGACGGGGCGGACAAGCATATTGATGAAGTGCGGCAGATGAATGAGTGTGACGGGCCGGTGTTTAAGATCCGCAGGGATCCGCGCATTATTCCGGTGGTGGGCACGGTGCTGCGAAAAACCAGCATTGACGAGCTGCCCCAGTTGGTCAATGTGCTGCGCGGGGATATGAGCCTGGTGGGGCCGCGGCCGCCGATTCCCGCTGAGGTCAATGAGTATGAGACCTGGCAGCGCAGGCGGCTGTCCATGAAGCCGGGCATTACGTGTTTGTGGCAGGTGGAGCCGTGCAGAAATGATCTGCCGTTTTGCAAGTGGGTGGAAATGGATCTGGCCTATATTGATCAGTGGTCGCTGCGGCTGGATTTTTTGATTTTGTTTAAGACGGTGAAGGCGGTGTTGATGGGGGCGGGGAGGTAGAAAGTGTTAAGTGTTAAGTGTTAAGTTTTAAGTGCTTTTTGGGGGCGGGGGGTTGGGGAGGTTGGAGATTTTTTTGCAGCTGGTGTGGCGTTCTTTAAATTGGTGATGTTTTCCTGCAAGCAGGCCTTGTACGCTGATGTCTTCGTCTAAATCCTCATCCAGTCGCTTTGGGAAGACCCGGATCGAATTGAAATTCCGGCAAAAACTGTCGATGAAAACAGATTTGTTGTGATCGGTAAATTGTTACACGTCCATTGGTCCGTTATTATTACCTACCG
Source organism: Desulfosalsimonas sp. (assembly GCF_055149105.1). Taxonomy (NCBI): domain Bacteria; kingdom Pseudomonadati; phylum Thermodesulfobacteriota; class Desulfobacteria; order Desulfobacterales; family Desulfosalsimonadaceae; genus Desulfosalsimonas; species Desulfosalsimonas sp. Next base: position 2,801 of record NZ_JBSRLA010000020.1, read on the forward strand.
GGAAAATCGAATTCGGATTATATCGGCCAGAAGATCGCGTAAAGAGGAAGTGCAAATTTATGAAAGCTGAAGACCTGGATAAGAAGTTTGATAAAGGCGATGATGTGACTGAGTTTCTGGATTTGGCCAGGGCCCGGCGTCCCGGTCGGGAGCACAGGCGCGTCAATGTTGATTTTCCTGAATGGATGATCCATAGCCTGGATAAGGAAGCCAGGCGATTGGGGGTGCCAAGGCAATCCATCATTAAAATCTGGATCGCCGAGCGGTTAAAGGAGTTGTCCTGAGAGAAATGTTCAACGTTCAGGATCCGGGGTTTGGGATGATTGGGGCGGTGGTGATTGGGGTGGGGAGGTAGATGGTGTATACGCGGTATTATGAGGTGGCCGGGATGACCATGCGGTGTGATTCTGAGCTGCCCATTAGAGACAATACGTTTGCTGAAAAGTTTAAGCTTTTTGAGGTCAGCGGGCCGGGTGAGGACAATGTGCATCTGGTGCACCGGTTTGGGCTGCCGGATATGGATCGGGACCTGGGGCGGCAGGTTTATTGCCGCTCGCCCTGGGTGATTTATCAAAACGGGGATCAGTGGGTCTATGTTCTGGAGACCTCGCCGGATCCGGCGGAAAAACAGGTGCGGCAGATCAGTTTTGTGAGTGCCGATCACACCCGGGCGGAGATTTACAACGGCGGGCTTATCCGGCAGGCCTATGAAAAAGGCGGGCTGGGGGCGCTGACCATGGCGCCCACAGACCAGATCCTGCTGGCGCGGCTGCTGGCTGACCGGGGCGGGTGTTACCTGCATTCCGACGGGGTGGACATGGACGGCCGGGGGTTTTTGTTTGTGGGCCATTCCGGTGCGGGAAAATCCACCATTGCCCGGCAGTTGGCGGACAAGTCCGAGATTTTGTGCGATGACCGGATGATTGTGCGCAAGTGGGATAATGGGTGGCGGATTCACGGCAACTGGAGCCACGGCACCATGCCGGTGGTATCGGCCGGGGATGCGCCGCTTGAGGCTGTTTTTTTTCTGGAAAAAGCGGATGAGAACCGGATTGTGCCGGTGGAAAGCCGTATGGCGGCCATTTCCATGCTCCTGGGCTGTTTGATCAAGCCCATGGTGAATGTTCAGTGGTGGGAAAAGATGCTTTCTCTTGTAGAAGACTTGGCAAGGGATGTGCCGTGTTATCGGTTAAGGTTTGATCAGAGCGGGGGGGTTGGGGAGGTGGTTCGAGGTTCAAGGTTCAAGGTTCAAGGTTGAAGGTTCAAGGTTCAAGGTTCGAGGTTCGAGGTTGAAGGTTGAAGGTTTTAAGGGTTGGGTTTTAAGGGGATGTGGGAAGGTTTTCCGGGTTGACAGGTTTGATGGGTTGACGTATTGTTTTAATGTGAATATACGGCAAGCAATGCATATTTCAGGTGACACATGAATACCAAGCTTACATTGCGGATGGACAAGGAACTCATCGAGTCTGCCAAGAATCACGCAAACAGAAGCGGAAAATCGCTTTCAAAGATGGTGGCGGATTATTTTTACATAATTGATAAAGCCGGTGGGCAGCCGCAGGTGCCGCTGACCCCTGTAGTCCGGCGGCTGAAGGGATCGCTGAAGGATTCGGGGCTCGATGAAGCCGACTACAAGCAGTACCTGGAAGACAAATACTTATGAAGGTGCTGTTTGATACCAACGTGATTCTTGATGTCCTGCTGGACAGGGCACCGTTTTCCGAGCCGGCATCCCTTTTGCTGTCCCTTGTGGAAAAAGAGGAAATTGCCGGCTGCATCTGCGCCACTACCGTGACAACCATTCATTATTTGTCCTCCCGGGTTCTCGGGGAGTCCGGTGCCAGGGGCAGTATCCGGGAGCTTGTTGATCTGTTTGAAATCGCTTCTGTGAACCGCATGGTGATCCACAATGCTCTGGATTCGGAGTTCGGGGATTTTGAAGATGCGGTCATCCACCAAGCCGCCTGCCATGCCGGTGCCGAGGTGATTGTGACAAGAGATGCAAAAGGATTTGAGAAATCCAGTCTGCCGGTATGCGCCCCTTTAGAATTGTTAACAATTTTAAAAACACTGGATTCGGGCGGAAGCTAAAATGCCGGATGAAATCAGAAATCAGGGCTGTATTGATGGAAAAAGATTCCAGTAGTTATCTGGTCCGGCAGGAGTATCATAAGGCGCGGCTGTGGCAGGGCGGGGGGCCGCTTTTGGGGCGGCTGGATATGGAGGTCACCGAGCGGTGCAACAACAACTGCATTCACTGCTATATCAATCAGGCAGCCGATGACCGGGAGCTGAAGGCCGCGGAAATGTCCACTGATCGGATCGGCCGGATTTTGGAGGAGGCGGCCGGGTGCGGGTGTCTGACCGTGCGGTTTACCGGCGGGGAGCCGCTGTTGCGCGATGATTTTCCGGAAATCTACATGGCTGCGCGGCGGCTGGGGATCAAGGTGATGTTGTTTACCAATGCTACCCGGATCACCCCGGAGATTGCCGGGCTGCTGAAGCGGTATCCGCCGGGCGAGCCTGTTGAAGTGACCTTGTATGGGATGCGCAGGGAGCGCTATGAGGCCGTATCCCGGGTGCCGGGCAGTTTTGATGCGGCCATGGCCGGAATCGGGCTTTTGGCTGATTACGGGATTGGTTTTCGGATCAAGGGGATTTACCTGGAGGAAAGCAGTGACGATGCCAGGGAAATGGAAGAATTTGCCCGGGAAAAAACCGGGCGGGATGACCGGGTTTCGTTTTCCATGAATTTTAATCTGCGGGCCCGGCGCGACAGTGAGGAAAAAAATGCGCGCATACGGCGGCTGCGCGCCACCCCGGAGCAGACCCTGGCCGTGCTGACCCGGGAGCCCGAGGCCTATATCCGGGATAAGAAGGCGTTTGCCCAAAAGTTCATGGGGCCTGCGGGCATTGATCTGTTTTCCTGCGGGTGCGGCAAGGGCGGGGCTGTGGATGCCTTCGGCCGGCTGCAGCCGTGTCTGTTGATGCGGCATCCGGACACGGTCTATGATCTGGCTGACGGCAGTATCCGGGATGCCTTGGAGCGGTTTTTCCCGGAGATGCGAAAGATGCAGGCAACTGATCCCGATTATCTGGAAACATGCGCAAAATGTTTTCTGCACGGGCTGTGCGAGCAGTGCCCGGCCCATTCGTGGATGGAGCACGGGGTGCTTGACGGCCGGGTGGCGTATTTGTGCGATGCAGCGCATGTGCAGGCGAGGTGGCTGGGGTTGATCGGGGAGGGGGAGAAAGCTTGGGAGGTGGAGGATTGGAGGGGAAGGGTTGATCGGTTTGTTCAAGGTTCAAGGTTCAATGTTCAATGTTGAAGGCGCAGGGTTCAAAGTTGAAGGTTGAGAGTTGAGAGTCAATGCCATTAACTTAACAAATGGGTTTGTAGTTCTGATAGTATGCTTTTTTCACAATCCTTATATTTCGCGGGTATTTACGCCCGGGCCTAACAGGTTCGGTTGTTTGCAATACGATGGCTATAAACTCCTGAATCAGCTTTTTTATTGTACGGCTTGTTCTTTGAAATAATAACGCCACAAGGTTCTTGGCCTTGCCAAGGGCCTGTGTAAAATTGATCTGATGGACATGCTTTTCTTTGGCCCCAGCAGTGTCCAATGCAACACGCGCCGGATAGGAGAGCATTGCCACGAGATTCTTTGCAAACACATTCGCGTAAAAGTCCTGGTACACTGAAAGAACGGTTTTTCCGGTAAAGGCTTCCATTTCGATCCGGCATTTCATGGTCTTGTAATCTTCTTCCACGGGCCACCGCGAATGGTAGAGATTACAAAATATGCTGTGAGGATAAGTGGCTTTATCAATAAGAGAGGTGATCAGAACCTCGGTTTCGCCGCTGCTGAGTTCAACACGGATTAAACGCAGCTTCATCGGTTCTATGTCAAGCCCCAGTTCCTTGCAGTCTTTAGCAGCTGCGCCGGCTTTGAATTCGATGACTTTTTCACTTTTCCCGGAATTGACAAAATGCCGGACCTCCTTCCACTGCCGTGATATTCTGGCACAGAATTGGCCATGCCGGCAATGGATCAGCTTAAACAGCCAAAATGCAGGATAGCCTCTGTCTAAAAGGATTAAGGAGTTGACAAGGACTTCGGGTAAAAGATGCTTGGCTTGTTGCCGTTCGCCTATGCCTTTGGGGTTGATCACAGCGTTGACGGTAAGATGATTTAAGGGATCATAAAGCTGGGATGCCCTGGCTTTCGGACAGGGGTCTCCCTGGCGGCCATTCCATACACCGAAATGCTCGCTGATTTCTGATATTTTTGGCAAGGTAAGCGTGGTTCCGTCAATAGCAAGCAAGTGGAAACCATGCCAAGTGCGGCATCTGAAAACGGCGTAAAATTCATTCACCAGACACTGGTTCAATTCAATAAAGGCTTCGTATTTCAGCTTCATTCTGGCTTTGGCAAAGGCCGCTTTAGACACCGCGCGCTTTGCGATGCTGGAAGACGTAATCGCTTGAAAAAAACGGTCCAGTTCAGCCTGATAAGAACCTTTAACGAAGTTAATGATAAAGCAGAAAAGCAAATGGAAAGGGAGTTTGCGGTTTCGCGTGAAGGCCCTGCTTGAATTGCGGTGTTTTTCGACAAATTCTGGCGAGCGAAGAATTTTTTTGAGGTAATTCAAAATCTTGGCACAGTTATGGCAAAGCAGTTTCCATGCCAACTTCTTTAGAATTTTGAATTTTTTCTGACATAATACTCTCCTTTCTACGGATTTGAGCATCAATATTGAGAAAGAATATATCATAATTATTTATAATTTCAAGAAAAATTTAAATTTTTAAGAAGCTAAAGTTAATGACATTGAGTTGAGAGTTGAGAGTGGAAAAGAGAAGGAGTGGGGTAGAGATATGAAGATGGATCGGGTGTATGCGCGGTCGGAGGATGTGGTGGCGCGGGAGATTGAGGAGGAGTTTCTGCTGGTGCCCATTGCATCGGGTATCGGGGATATGGAAGATGCCCTTTACACCCTGAATGAAACCGGCCGGGAGATCTGGAACCGGCTTGACGGGCAAAAGACTCTGGCGGATCTGGTGGCCGAATTGTGCGGGGAGTATGACGCGGACGCGGATGAGATCCAACAGGATGTGTGCGGCCTGGTGGGTGAGCTGGAACGGCTTAACATGGTGGAAGCGCGGCAATAGGATGGCTGCGGATTCGGGCAGGTTAAATGAAATTTCTTTGTCCGGCGGGGATCTGGCCGGGCTGATGCAGGCGGTGCTGGAAAAAAACGCGCGGTTCCGGTTTAAGGCACGGGGATTTAGCATGACCCCGTTTATCCGGGACCATGATGTGATCACCGTGGCAGCGGTGAAGGGCGGGCCTGCGGTGGGGGATGTGGCCGCAGTGGTTCATCCGAAGACCGGTACGGTGATTGTGCACCGGATTGTGGGCAGAAAAAACCAGGGATTTGTTTTAAAAGGGGACAACTGCGCTGATGCGGACGGGGTTTTTGACAGGAGCCGGATCATCGGGGTGGTTTGCGGGGTCAGGCGCAATAACGGGGCTGTTTGGTATGCGGGCGGTCCGGAAAAGCGGGTGGCTGCGTTTTTATCCAGGAGCGGAATAAATAGGGGGGTAAATAGGGGAATATACCTGTTTCGTGGGATTTTTGTGAGGGTGTTTGGGCGGGGCAGGTTGAGATAAATGTTCAATGTTCAAGGTTCAAAGTTCAAAGTGTTAAAAATCCTTATTTTGAGGGATGCTTTATGGCTGAATCGTTTATTATGGAGCAGTCGCTTCCGGATTTTTCTCTTTGGGAAAAAAGAAGGGAGAAAGGCGCGCTTTTCTCCTTTACCCTGGAAGTGACCGCCAGGTGCAACAACAACTGCCGTCACTGCTATATCAATCTGCCCGAGGCCGATGCCGGGGCCCGGGCCAATGAATTGTCCCTGGCGCAGATCAAAGATATTGCCGATCAGGCAGTGGACCTGGGGGCGGTGTGGTGTCTGATCACCGGCGGGGAGCCGCTGTTGCGCGATGATTTTGAGGACATGTATTTGTATCTCAAGAAAAAGGGCCTGCTTGTGAGCGTGTTTACCAATGGCACGCTGGTGGACAGCCATCACGTGGAGCTGTTTAAAAAATATCCCCCGAGGGATTTGGAGATTACGGTTTACGGGGTGACAAAGCAGACCTATGGGCGGGTGACCCGGCGGCCGGACTTGTTTGAGGCGTTTGGCAGCGGGGTTGAGCGGCTTTTGGATGCCGGGGTGAACACGAATTTAAAGGCCGTGCCCATTCAGGCCAACCTGGGGGAATACAGCCAAATTGCGGAATTTTGCAGAAAGCGCACCAGCCGGCCGTTTCGGTTTGATCCGCTGATTCATCTGCGCTTTGACCGCGATGAGCAAAAAAACGCCGAGATCCGGCAGCAGCGGTTGACCCCGGATCAGATTGCGTGTCTGGAGCGGGAGGATGAAAAACGGCATGCGGCCTTGGAAAAAAACTGTGATAAGCTGATTATGCCAGAGGCCCCGGAGCACGAGCGGTCGTTTTTGTTTGGCTGCGGTGCGGGGATATCGGATTTTGTGGTCTCTTATGACGGGTATTTCCGGCTGTGCTCGTCTTTGTGGCATCCGGAGTGCATGTATGACCTGAAAAACGGTACGGTAAAACATGCCCGTGAGTCGCTTGTGCCAAAAGTCAGGTCCATGACATCGGATGATCCAAAATTTTTAACCCATTGCGCCAAATGTTCTTTGATCAATCTTTGCCTATGGTGCCCGGCTCACGCCTGGCTGGAGACCGGGCGCATGGATCAGCCGTGTGATTATTTTTGCGAGGTGGCGGTGGAAAGGGGTAAGAATATTGAAAAAAATCTTGACAGAAAAATCCAAGTTTCATAGATTTATATAGAATTTTTCCAACTAACATAAAGCATGTGAGGTGGTTGATGAAAAAAGGGTGGAAGAAGCCGGTGTTGAAAGTGTTGATGAGATCAGATTCTCAGGAGGCGGTGCTTTCTAACTGTAAAGCTTATCTACAAGACTCTCCTGGCCCAGAAGGTTCTCAGTCTTGCCTGAACACCCCATCTGAGGGAGGGGTTGAACCTTATTGCTATATGAACGTAAGCTCTTGATACTGGAATTTGCTTGAAGTCTCCCTGAGAATTCGGGAATTGGGGGGGCACGTACCAATTTTTTTTTTTGTGATGTTTGCCATTGCTATTTTCCGGTTTTTGGGGCTGGAAGTCCACTGGCGTATCACATGACAATAATTTGACAGTTTCCCTGTGCTTCTTGTGTGTCTCAGGTTGGTCTCTTTTTTTTTCTGTCTCAACAATGATGGAATCGTAAAAAGTCTCAAATCGGAGATAACCGCCAACCAATAAACAAATAACTTATTGATTTTACTTAGCACTTAATCACTTAAAACTTAACACTGCCTGTAAAAAAGACTTTTTACAGGCTCATCAACAATGTTTCATAAAAGTTTTATCATCCTGCCTTTGATGTATCTGTTCGTCCTGTAATATCTTTGTTTTATTCAATTTAAAGCGGTGTTGCCGGTTGTTGCAGCGGCAGGCCGCTTTTCTGATTTTCGACTGAACCGGGTTTGGGTTTAAAAAGGCATAAAAATTGCTTTTGTTTCTGTGAAGTCACAGTCAAGCAATCAGAAATAGAGAATTATGTGTAAGGTGGAATTATGAAGGAGCAAGAGCACGGCAAAAAACGGGCTTGGGTCAAGCCGGAACTCCGGATCTTGGCCAGGGGTAAACAGCAAGAGGCTGTTCTGGTAGCCTGCAAGAATAATGAGGCCTATATTGGCGGACCGGGCAATAGCCATTGTCATGCCACCGGCAGTACAAACCATGCAGGCTGCAGTACAACTATGGATTCATAACGGGAAATTAAGACAGGGGTATACCAATTTCTGCGGCTCGCAGTCTATGAGCAGCTTTAACCCGGCCAATACCAGGGAAAGCCGTTCTTTGGAAATTGTTCCGATTTTTTCGGACAAATCCCTTTTATCGACGGGTAAATACCTGGGCGATATTTCCAACGCATTTTTTGAGTGATGAGTTGGTGGTTATTTTTGGTGTCTCAGCAAGTCTTCAATTGACAGCTCAGTGTCTCTGAGTATCTTTCGTAGAAGACCTTTTAAACGGTGTGCTCTTCTTCGAGGCACAATTCGATGACTTCCCGCATATTTTTTAAAAGTTCTTCAATGGAGTGTCCCTGAGAGTAGCAACCTTTTAACCCGGGGACTTCCCCGACCAAAAAGCCGTCTTCATCCTTTTCAATAATTACGTAAAAATCCCGGGTCATAACATGCCCTTGCCTTTTGTATGGTTTGCATACACTGTGTTTTAATGGTTTTTTTAAATATGGGATACAAAGGATGGGTTGTCAATGGGAATTGCGCGGTTCAGTTGTTGACCAGGGATTGTTTTTCAAACCATTGGGCGTAAGCGTTGTTTTGGGACAAAAGGGTTTTGTGGGGGCCCTGCTCGGTGATTTGGCCGTTTTGCAGCACGATGATCTTGTCGCACTTTTTCCCTATATCACATGTTTCCCAGGTTGACATCTAACACGACCATAGCTAAAATAAAAATATAAGAAAGACCTGAAAAATGCAAATAAGGGAACTGGCGCATGGAAAAAGTGGTCAAAATACATATCGAAAAACTGCCTGAAGGTCCGTATCTGGCAACATCAGAAGATGTTCAGGGATTGGTGGCGCAAGGTAGAACGGTTTCTGAAGTCCTGGAAATCGCCAGGGATGTCGCCAGAAAGCTTATGGAAGCCCAGGCTGAACGTTCAGGCAATCTTGCCCTCCCTTCATTGGAAGACTCCTTTGACTACCCTCTGATTGTAAACGCCTGAGATAGATCACCATGGGTCGCTTGGCTGGTTTTCGATATCGAGAAATTGTAAAGCGCATGAAGAAATTCGGATTTGAATTTGATCGTCAGGCCGCTGGAAGTCATGAAATTTGGTACAACAAACAAAAAAATCTTTACACGTCCATTCCCAACCACCCTGGCGATCTGCCGGAGGGTACATTAAGAGCCATTCTTAAGCAAGCCAGTATCGGCCCGGATGAGTTTCTGAATCAAAAATAGCTTTCCCGATTCAGGTAATTCAGTTGTTGACCCGGGATTGTTTTTCAAACCATTGGGCGTAAGCGTTGTTTTGAGCCAGAAGGGTTTGGTGGGGGCCCTGCTCGGTGATTTGGCCGTTTTGCAGCACGATGATTTTGTCGGCCATTTTGACCGTGGAAAACCGGTGGCTGATGAGCACGGCGCTTTTGTCTCCAAGCAGTTTTTTAAAATTTTCAAAGATTTCATATTCGCTGTCCGCGTCCAGGGAACTGGCCGGCTCATCTAAGATCACCAGTTCGGCATCGCGCATAAACGCCCGGGCCAATGCGATTTTCTGCCACTGGCCGCCGCTTAGCTCCTCTCCGTTTTCAAACATCTTGCCCAGGGTGGTGTCATAGCCATGGGGCAGGCGGGTGATAAAATCATGGGCGCCCGCGTTTTGCGCAGCTTTTTGGATTTGCGGGCTGTCTGCCGGCAAATCGATGTTGCCCAGGTGGATGTTTCTGCGGGCGGTGAAATGATACCTGGCAAAATCCTGGAACATCACCCCGATGCGGCCTCTGAATTCTTTTAAGGCAAATTGCCGGATATCCGTGCCGTCAACCGTAATGCGGCCGGCGTCCGGGTCATAAAGCCGGCACAAAAGCTTGGCCAGTGTCGATTTTCCGGCACCGTTTTCCCCCACCAGGGCCACCACCTCGCCCGGGGCAATGCTGAAAGTGATGTTTGTCAGGGTTTTTTGCGGTGCGCCGGGGTAGGCAAAATCCACGTTTTCCAGAGAGATTCCGTGTTTTACCGGAGAGGGCAGGGCTTTGGGTGCGGCCGGATCCGTGACGGTTTCCTCCACATCCATGAATTCGTAAAAATACGAGATAAACAGGTTGTCTTCATACAGGCCCGACAGCCCGTTTAACAGCCCCTGGAAAAATCCCAGGCCCCGCTGGATGGCCTGATAATACATCACCAGATCCCCGATGGAAATCAGGCCCAGCACCGCGCGGTACACGATAAACCCCAGTGCCCCGAACATGGCGGCAACAGAGGCCATTTCAGCGAAAACCACGGCTATGACGCGGTTTTTTTCAATCCGGAGTTTTTCGTCCCGGATGATTTGGCGCAGTTGTGAAAAACGCCTGCCAAACATGTCTCCCAGCCCGAAAAGCCGGATTTCCTTGGCATGGATATAGCCGGTGATCAGCCAGTTGAGATAAGACGCTTCGCGCTGCGTCTGTGTTCGGCTTTTCTGCCATTGATACATTTTTTTGGAAAACCGGATCTTGACCCATACCCCGGGAATCACCGAGGCCAGAAGGATCAGGGGCACGGCCCAGTGAAAATAAAAAAGCAGGCCGGTCACGGCTGTCAGCGATACCCCGTCTCTGCCGATATTGACCAGGGTGTTGACGATCTTGGCCGGCCGGTGCGGGCCTTCCATCTGGGCCCGGTGCAGGGTGTCAAAATAAGCGGGGTTTTCGTAAAATGCCAGGCCCACCTGCAGGGACTTGCGGTGGAGAAGATCGTAGATGTAGTCCGAGACCTTCATGGAAAGGGTTTCATTGGCCAGGCTTGCGGCCTGCCGGCAGACGGTCCGGGCAAGGCTGATGGCTCCGGCTGCGGCCACCAGGGTCAGCAGCCAGGCCAGATCGCCGGTGCCGGGTGCGGAAATGGCAGCAGAGGCCTCATCCACGATGAGTTTGATCAGATACAACAGCGCCAGGGGAAAAAGTCCCTGGATCATTACCAGGGCGGCCGAAACCAGGGCTGCGCCGGGCGACGCCCGCCACACAAACGCCAGGGTCCGGTTGAGCTGGAGGATGGATTTGATTTTTTGACGGGTGGGGTCGGGGGTTTGTGTTTGCATGGGAAGGTTATAGAACAAAGTTTGTTGGAAGTTCAAGGTTCAAAGTTCAAGGTGACAGGTGACAGGTGACATAAAAGATGGTGACGGGTGACGGGTGACGGGTGACGTAAAGAATGGTGACGGGTGACGGTGGGCGTAAAGGATGGTGATGGGGGGCGGGGGATGGTGGGCGTAAAGGATGGTGATGGGGGGGCGGGGGATGGGTTTTGGATTTGGTGTTATAGAAAAAGGTTGACTGGTGGGGATAAAAATGCGTAAAAAGGACTTTTCAAGTTCTATAATTTTGTCTTCTTTCCTGCCTGGGGGGGGTTTTGTTACAGAAACGAAGCTGTATACGATTCAATGTGCCCGGCGCAACCCTGTGCTACCGAAAAAAACCCGGACTGCTGCGTAAAAATGCCTACAGCGAGGATCTGTTTCCGGTTCTGAACCTGAGCCGGGGCGGGGCCAAGTTTCTTTCAGATCAACGGCCCAGGGTGGGCATGGAAATTGATATCCGGGTTCATATTCCCGAAATCGATCAGATCCTGGAACTCTCCGGGGTGGTCCGATGGGCGGGCCGCAATCATGAGGCCAGCTATCCGTATCAGGCCGGCATTTCTTTTGCGCCTTACGGAAACCGCAAAAATGAGAACCCGCCGGAAGCCCTGGATGCCATAAAGCGCCTTGAAAGCGCATACAGCCCGGAAACAGAGGTTGCCTGACATTCGATTCTACAGCGCCATCTAAAAATAACTTACTGATTTTACCTAACACTTAACACTTAAAACTTAACACTTAACACTTAAAACTGTTTGTTTAAATGGGGGGGCGAAAATGAAAAAACAATTGCTGTTGGTAACGGGAATTTTATCCCTGGCTGCCTGTTTTTGTCTGGCATCAGCCGGCAGTGCGGCCGCCCAGAGCTGGGAGGAGGAGTTCAGCCGGGCGCTCGCCGAAATTCAGGAAGCCGCCCAGGCAGGCGAGCCCGGCGACGGTTTGGGCTACACCCCTTCCCTGGAAGATATGCTCGATGAGGCCATCGGCAATGCCATGGCCCAGGGCGGAGGCGGCTGCCAGGTCATGAAAATGGCCGTGGATATGGATTTCAACCCCTACCCGGTGCTGTTGAGCATTTACAGCCGGGGTTCGGTGAGCCTGGATGAAGTCTGCATGTGCGCAACCGAGCAGGGTGTCAGCAAGGCCGTGATTGCCCAGGCGGCCACCAGCGCGGCCGGACCCGGCGGACAGCCGGCCTACAGCCAGGATGAAGTCGCCCAGTGCCAGTGCCTGCAGGAAGGACTGCCGTATACCCAGGTTCAGGCCCAGCCCCCGCCCCAGCCGAATCCCCCCGACCCGGTTCCTCCGGATTCGGTGTCCACGCCATAAGATTTGCACCTGGCAGGGGTTTGGGGTTTTCCTCGCGTTGAATTCGGACAATTCAAACGCGCCGGCATTGTTTCGGCAAGCGGACAGAGGAGAAGAAAGATGACAAGAAAGCTTTTTGTGTTATTGGTTTCAGTATTGGTACTGTCGGCGTGGTTTTTTTGTCAGGGTGCTTTCGCCCAGGATATCCCCCGGGGCCAGACCGACACGCCCCGGATACCCGAGGGCCAGGCAGAAGATGCCGGCGGGCGGATCGGAGCCGAGGTTTTCGGCCGGCAGGGCGGTTATGTGCACCCGTTTTTGTTCATGGAAACCAAGTACACGGATAATCTCTATTACACCAACGACAATGAAGAAAGTGATTTTATCACCAGCATCGCTCCCGGCATATGGCTGGCCATGCCCGCCAACCGGGAAAAGCTGCTGGAGGTCAATACCTCGCCCACATCCCCGGGAGGTCTCCAGGTCAGCCGGATGAAACCCCAAAGCACCCGGCGCATGCAGTCCTATTTCATGTACTCGCCTTCTGTGGTGTATTACGGGGACAACTCCGAGCACGACCATATCGCCCACCGGGCCGAGGGCCTGTTTCAGTATAACATGGACATGGGCCTTTCCGTGGATCTGATGGACCAGTTTAACAACCGTTATGAAATCAACAACAACGCCCAGGAGCGGCTGGATGAATACTACGACAACGTGGCCAGCCTCCTGCTGAGCTACCAGCCCTCGGAGAAGTTCAAGTTCCGGGTGGATTATACCAATTACTGGCTGGATTACGATGACCGGGCAAACCAGTTTCGCAACCGCATGGACAACTCTGTTGCCCTTTATGCGTTTTATAAGGTCCGGCCCAAGACTTCGATGTTTGTGCAGTATGAATTTGCCGATATCGAATATGACGAAAACAGCCTGTTTGACAGCAAGGAGCACCGGTACTACATCGGTGCGGACTGGGATATTACCGCAGACAGCCGGGGCCGGGTCAAGCTGGGTTACATGGAAAAGGATTTTGATAACAGCGAGTTTGGCGAAGAAGACGGTTTTTCCGCGGAACTGCAGATGCTCCACAGCTTCAGTCCCAAGCGGAACGCCTCTTTGACCGCTTATCACCGGTACACGGAATCCTCCATTGACACGGCTTTTGCCGTGCTGACCACCGGAAGCAATTTTTCGCTCATGCAGCGTTTTACGCCCAAGTGGTCGGCCACCATGAACATGCTCTATTACCGGGACGAATACCAGGGTGAATTCACCATTGCCGGCGTGACCCGGGAGCGGGAAGACGACACTTACCGCATCGGTCCGTCCTTGATTTTTGAACCCAGGGACTGGATGCAAGTGTCTCTGGGCTATTATTTCTCCAAACGGGACTCCAATTTTGAAGTGTTTGACTTTGAAAACAACACGGTCTCATTATCCATTGAACTGACTTTATAGTATTGCCATTTATGAAAAGAAAATTGTTTTACCTGTTTGTCCTGCTGTTGGTGCCGGCCGTGCTGACAGCCGAGGGACCGGGGCCGGTGGAGTCTGTCGACGAATACAGGGTCGGCAGCGGTGATGTTTTGAAAATCAATGTCTATGAGAATCCGGACCTGAGCACCACCGTCCGGGTGAGCGCCGATGATACCATCCGGATGCCGCTTTTGGGGCGGGTCGATGTGGCGGAAATGTCGGTCTCCAAAGTGGCTCAGAAGCTCCAGGACCTGCTGGCAGACGGTTATCTTGTCAGTCCCCAGGTGGACGTGTTCATCGAGGAATACCGGAGCAAAAACGCCATCATCCTCGGCCAGGTCAACAAGCCCGGCCAGTATGAGTTAAGGGGGCCGGTGACTTTTCTGGAATTTGTCTCCAAGGCCGGCGGTCTGACAAAGGATGTGGGCAGCACGGCCGTGATCAAGCGCGACATCCCGTCCGAAGACGGCCGGGACCGGATCGTCATTGACCTGGACCGGTTGATCAAAAAAGGCGACACTTCCCTTAATATTCAAATCCAGGACCGCGACAACATCTATATTTCCAAGGCCGACTCCTTTTACGTCACCGGTGAGGTGGCCAAGCCCAATGCCTACCAGCTCGAATCCGACATGACCGTGATCAAGGCCATTGCCAGGGCAGAGGGGTTTTCCGATATTGCCAACAAGAGTAAGGTCCGGATCATCCGTGAAATTGACGGGGAAAAGACCGTGCTGGAAAACGTGAGCATGGATGAGCAGGTCCAGGCCGGGGATGTCATCGTGGTACCCGAGAGTTTTTTCTGATGGCGCTGCAAAAAGTCGAATATCTGCTTTTTACAGCGCCATCTGAAAATTCATTTTTTACGAGCGCATAGTTTATCATTATGACTGAAAAAGAAATTCATCTTCGCGATTATCTGCGTGTGGTGGCCCGGCGCAAAAGCACGGTGATCACCTTTTTTGTCATTACCGTGCTGGTTACCGTGCTGGCCACGTATACCGCCACATCCAGGCCCGTGTACCAGGCAGCCGCCCGGGCGGTGATCGAGCGCAATGTGGCCTATTCCCTGACCGGGCATCGCTATGACGGCTATTCCGGCTATGACCCGGAGTTTTTGCATACCCAGACCCAGATTATCAAAAGCCAGGGCGTGGCTGAAAAAGTCGTGGACGCCATCGGCGCTGAGCAGATGTATGAGGCTTATTTCCCGGAAGGAAGGGAGGAAGACCGCTCCATCGGCCAGGCGGTGCGAAGCTGGGTTGCCGGTGCATACCAGTCGTTTAAGGAGGTTATCGGCATCGAGGCCCTGCTGTCCGGCAAGCAGGAGCCGTCTTCTGCGCAGGCCGCGCATCAGGCCGCCAGTCCGCCCTCCAAGGCCGATATCATGCAGTCCATTGTGCGCCAGAGCATTTCGGTCACGCCCATTGAAAACACCCGTGTGGTATCGATTAGCTATGCCAGCCCCAATCCGGTGCTGGCCATGAAGATCGCCAATAACGTGGCCCAGGCCTATATTGACCAGCTCCTGGACATGCGCATGGAGATGTCGAATCACAGTATCGAATGGATGAAAAAAAAGGCCGAGGAGCAGCGCAAAAAGCTGGAAGAATCCGAACAGGCCCTGCATGAGTACAAAAGGAAGCACAACATTGTCACCATCGAAGACCGCCTGGCTATATTGCCCCAGCGCCTGGCCGAGTTTTCCGAAAAGCTGACCCGCGCAGAAGCCCGCCGCAAAGAGCTGGAAACCATTTACAACCAGGTAAAGGGCAAAAGCCCGGCAGAACTTGAATCCATTTCCGTGATTGCAGATGACGCGTCCGTGGATTCCATAAACGAGAAGATCCTGGAATCCAGGCAGAAAATATCAGAGCTGTCCAAAAAATTCGGACCCAAGCACCCCCGGATGATCGCGGCCCAAAACGAGTTGATGGAACTGGAGCGGGTCAAGCAGAAAGAGCTGCAAAAAGCGGTGAAAACCGTGGAAAACGAATATCTGCTCGCAAAGGCCCAGGAAGAGCAGCTTCGAAACATGCTGGAGCAGACCAAGTTTGAGACCGCCCGGCTAAATGAGCGTTCCATCCAGCTCGATATTCTCAAAAGAAAGGTTGAGACCAACAAATATCTCTATGACGCTCTGATCAAGCGCATGGAGGAAAAGGGGCTCACCGAGAGAAACCAGTCGGTAAACGTATGGGTCATTGAAAAAGCCAAAATGCCGGAAATGCCCGTACCCCAGGGAAAAAAGCGAAACGTTCTGCTCGGTCTGATCCTGGGGATGTTTGGCGGGGTGGGCCTGGCGTTTTTCTTTGAATACCTGGACAACACGGCAAAAAGCCCGGAAGATATTGAGGAGCGCTTTGAGCTGCCGGTGCTCGGGGCCATTGACCGGCACAGGGACAAAAACACCTCTGTGGTGGATTTTGTGCTTGCCCAGGAAAGCTCCGGGCTTTCAGAGAGTTTCAAGAATCTGCGCACTTCCATTCTCCTGTCTGCCGCAGACGGCCCGCCCCGTTCGCTGCTGGTCACGAGCATGGGCGCAAAAGAGGGCAAGTCCACCGTGGCCTCGTGTTTGGCCGTGTCCATGGCCAGAAACGGGTTAAAGGTGCTGTTGATAGACGGCGACATGCGCCGGCCCCAGGTGCATGCCTATTTTCAGATTGAAAACAATACAGGCCTAAGCGCCTATCTTGCCGGCAATGCATCCAAGGATCTGATCACCCGGCAAGTGGTTTCCAATCTGGATATTCTGACCTCCGGTCCTGTGCCGCCCAATCCTTCCGAGCTTTTGTCTTCCGGCCGGCTCGATGTCCTGCTGGAAAAAGTAAAGGAAAAATACGACATGGTCATCATGGATGCCCCGCCGCTCGGGGTGGCTGATGCCATGATCCTGAGCCGAAAGGCCGACGGGGTCATGCTGCTGGCCAAAGCCGGCGAGACCCGCTATGAAATGCTGGACAAGGGGATCAAAAAGCTCGGTGAAGTGTCGGCAAACATTACCGGCATTGTGTTAAACGGTTTTGATGCGAAAAAGAGCGGATATTACTACAATTACAGCGATTATTACTATTCGTCGGCGTAGCAAAGTGTTAAGTTTAGAAAGTGTTAAGTGTTAAGTGTTAAGTTTTAAGTAAAATCAGGAATTTATTTTTTTATTGGTTGTCGGTTACAGAAGTTTCTGAACTTCTATAATGGAATCAACACCTAAAATCTTAACACTTAAATCTTAACACTTAAATCTTAACACTTAAAACTTAACACTTAACACTTAAAACTTAACACTTAACACTTAACACTTAACACTTAACACTTAAAACTTTTTTTGGATTGGTGGCTGTTGATTCGGGTGGATAAATACTGTACGCGGCTGTTTTTTTTTGTGCTGATTTTTACGCCTCTGGCTTTTGGGACGGTTGAGCCATGGTCGTATGCGGTTATGGAAAGCGCTGTTTTTGCGGCGCTTTTTTTGTTTTTTTTCCATGCGGTCAAAACCCAAAGCCCGGTTTACCAGGTGCCGGGGCTTGTATGGCTGGGACTGCTGCTTTTTTTCATTCTGCTGCAGGCCGTGCCCATGCCGCCGGCCCTGGTGGGTCTGATTTCGCCGGCTTCCTTTGAAATCCAGCAGCAGGCCGCTTTTGCCAGGGGAGATGGCGCCTGGATGACCCTTTCGGTCCATCCCCGGGCCACGGTCCAGGCTTTTTTCCGGTATGCCGCATACGCGGCCTTTTATGTCCTGGCCGTGCAGCTGCTCACACGCAAGGCTTTGCTCAAAAAAACGGTTTTTGTTGTAACGGTTTTCGGTGCACTGCTGGCCTTTTCCTCGATTCTTCAGTTGTATCTCACAGAAGACATGGCGCTGTGGGTGCGCCATGTGCCGGTGAATTCCATGATTGTGGGGCCTTATGTCTGCCACAATCATTATGCCGGATTAATGGAGATGATCTTTCCGGTGGTGCTGGCCTTGTTTTTCTTTTACCGGCCCCGGCTGGGAAACGGCTCTGTTGTCAAGGATCTGCTTGAAATTTTCGGACGGCAGAAGGGCAACATCCATATTCTGATCGGTGCGGCAGCCCTTTTGATCGCTTCCTCGATTTTTCTGAGCCTGTCCCGCGGCGGGATTATCAGCACTTGCCTGGCGTTTTTCCTTTTTGCCTATCTGCTTTCCAAGCGCAGGATTTCCAGGGGCGGCACCCCGCTAACGGTGCTGGTGGTGATTCTGGTATGCCTGTCGGTGTCCTGGTTTGGCTGGGACATGATTTTTGAACGGTTTGCCGAGCTGCAAAACGCCCAGGGCCGGGTGGATAACACCCGGCTGGATTACTGGCGCGACACCGGGGAAATCATTGGCGACTATACCGCCGCAGGGGCGGGTTTTGGCACGTTTGCCGACATTTACCGGCCCTATCAGAGCATCGGGGAAAATCATTTCGTGGACCACGCCCACAATGACTACCTGGAGCTTGCGGCCGAGGGCGGGGTGATCGGACTGGTGCTGGTGTTGGGATTCATGGCCGCGGTTTTTCACAAAATTTTCCGCGCCTATGTCCGCAGAAGAGATCCGTATGCGGTCTATATCTGTATCGGCAGTGTCACGGGCATTATAGCCCTGCTGTTTCACAGTTTTTCGGATTTCAACCTGCAGATCGGGGCAAACGGGCTGTGGTTTTTCTTTTTGCTGGCACTGGCTGTGTCTGCCGCACATACGCGGCTCCAGATGGCCGGGGATGCCACCTTGCTGAAGTCCAAAAGCTTTTCCGCGTCAACGGGGCGGGCCGTGGCAGCCGGTGTGGGAGGCGTTCTGGTGCTGACAGCGGCGTTTAACGTCTCTGCCGTTCTTGGCAGCTTTTACTACGGACATATCAAGGAACACAACATTCGTACGGACATGCCCGCGGCGGATCTGGAAAAATTTGCCCGGGTGGCCGGGCTGGCGGCCATGTTTGATCCTTTTAATGCCCGGTATGATTTTGCCCGGGCAGATGCGGCATGGCTGCTCGATGAGCGCAGGCGGGCAGAATCCGCGTTTCTGGCCGCCATTTCCAAAAATCCTGTAAAATCGGTTTACTACAAACGTTATGGGTTGTTTCTGGCCCAGGCCGGCCGCCGGCAGGAAGCTTTGCACGTGCTTGAAAGAAGCGTGGCCCATGGCCCGGTCAATCCGGATAACGCCCTGGAATACGGCGCTTTGCTGGTATCTGTCGGCAGGCGGGCCGAGGGCATTGAAATGCTGAAAAAGGCGGTGCAGTTAGATGATGCGGTGATGGACGCGGTGCTGGCCACCCTTTCCACCCAGGGAATATCTCCGGAACAGGCCGCTGAAGCCGTGCCGGATCAGCCGGGAGCCGTGATCCGCTATGCCGGTTTTTTGGCGGATATGGGAAAAACCGGCAAGGCTGCCGCGCAATACCGCCGGGCCCTGGATTTGATGGAGCAGGGCCGGTCGTTTCAGCGAGGGCATGTGTATAATGTTTACCGGTTTTTTAACAGGCATGGCCAAACCCGCCAGGCCATGGACGTGCTGGAAAGGGCGGCGTCCCTGCTGCCAGAAGATGCCAGAATCCGCATTCTGCTCGGGGATTTGTACCGGGATCAGGGCATTTTCTACAAGGCAGAGGAAAAATACGAGGCCGCCCTGGTCATAGACCCGGACAACCAGGGGGTGAAAAACCGGCTGGAGCGGCTCAGTCGCTGATGTGTTTTTCCGCGTACTGGGCCATGACTTCGTGGATCCTGGGCGGCGGGGAGACGTCAAAATAATGCTCTGCCACCACGTGGCCGATTTCATGGGCCACAACAGTGAGCTTTGCGTTTTTGGCGGAAAAAAACACGGTGTTTTCCGAAGGCGAGTAAAAGGCGATGTATTTGACATCCCTGTTGTACAGGCTCTTGAAATCCGCCTGAACTCCGCTTTTGGAGCCGCGGATCACGATTTTGAAATCCAGGTCGTGCAAATGCATTTCCAGTATCTGCATGACCCGGTTGACGATGAAATCCATCTTGCCCGCAACTTCGTCTTCTATGGTATCTCCTGTTTTGATCCGGTTTTTGAGCCTGCCCATGTATAGCGCGTAATTGAAATCCTTTAGCGCGTCGCGGTCGTCGTATTCAACCGCTGCAAACCGGCTGCGGATTTCTTCGGTGTGCGCCTGGGGCGGCCAGGCGGCCAGGCAGAGCAGCACAAGCGCAATGGTGGAGATCAGTGGTTTCATGGGCGGGTCCGGCCCCGGCCGCCTATTGGCGGGTAAAGGTAAATTCGTTGATCAGCGCCTGAATCTTTCGGCTGTTTTCGCTGATGCGTTCAAGTGTCTGGGCGTCGGGATGATTCTGGTTTTTGGCCAGCCAGGAAATTTCGTGGTTGAGCGCTTCGACCTGGCTTAAATCCTTGGCCAGCATGGTGTTAAACCGGTTTATTCGCTCGGCCACGCCCTTTCCCTCGTCTTTTTTCCGCAGATGGATGTTTCCGGAAATGTCTTTTTCCAGCATGGTATCCAGGCTTTTTTCAAACCGGTAAAACGGCCCGGCCACCCGGTGGGTCAAAAACAGGGTGATGAAAATCACGGCCATGCCGCAGACCACGATGAAAAACCACTGGGCGCTGAAGATCCGGTCCATCAGGATGCCCGGGGTGGTGCCCAGCTTCAGGTGATAGTCCTCATAGACAATGGATATGGTGTTGGATGAAAAAAAGCTGAAAACCAGGGAAAACAGGATACTGCCGGCCAAAATCAGCAGAAAGTAATGGAAAATGGTCCGGCCCTGGTATTCCTTGTTGATGAAATAGTTGCGTCTTCGGTACCGGGTCGCGTTCATCTGGGCCTCCGTATATCTGCCTGCTGTCTGAGGTTTGCCGCCCACTTATCATAGAGCTGTTCCTGCTTCTGGTCGGCAATGAGATTTCTGATGCGCTGTGTATCCATATCGGCTGCTGGCGCGGGGTTTTTTAGGGGCCGGGTTTGATCGAGCCGGTATGTGACATAGCCCTCGTCTGTCTGCCGGGGTCCGGATGTCTGCCCGGGCTCCAGGCTCAAAAAAATAAACCGCAGATTGTCTGACAGAAAAACAAAAGGCGAGGTTTTTGTTTGGACATCAGACGGGTTTTGGTTGTTTTGCGCGTTATTGCGGGTTTCGTAGGTGCGCCGGGTAAATTGAATCTCCATGCCCGACAGACGCTTGTATTCTTCCACTTCTTTGTCTGTGACTTCCGGATTGAAATCCTGGTATTTCCGGTCCAGCAGGATTTTGACCAGGGATTGCTCGTAAAAGCTTTCCACGGATCTGCGGAAGGATTCCTCCTGGTGGATGTCCCGGTCCAGGGCCTCCTGGATCAAGAGCTCCTGCATGATCAGGGAATCAATGTACTGCTCTTCCGTCATGTCATGGGGCTTGTCAGTCAGGCGCTCGTTTAATTCGGTTTGGGTAATGATCCGGTCGTTGATCACCAGAGCCGGTCTGGAGACTTCCACAGAGGCCCGGTCCCGGCCGATGAAGGCAACAAATACGGCCGTGGCAAGGATGAATATGCCGAGGATGTAGTATAAATATCTCATTTGTCAGTCTCATTTGTTTGCTGCGGGTCATCGCCGGCAATGATCCTGCCGGTATTGGGCTCCACCTGCACGCACCTGTCGTCATAGAGCCGGACCATGTTAAAATCCTTTGCATTGGTGATTTCCAGGGGCGGCAGTCCGTGGCTGCGGAGCCATTGCTGGATCAGCACCAATTGCTCCGGGTCTGCGGCCCGGGCGGTAAATATTTTCACCCGCCAGCCGTCTGCCAGCATCTCCCGGACCCGTTCCATCATCGGAGCCACGGGCGGGCCGATTTCGGCAAGGGTTATGCACTGGTCATAGCAGGCCAGGGTGCCGTCAAGATCCACGCCGATCCAGGCCTGGCTTGCGGCCGCCTCACAGGGCCCGGGCCGGAGCGCAGGAGGGGCGTTGTGGGCGTTTTCGGCTTCGGCCCGGAGGGAGGTTAGGTAATCGGTTAGGGTTTTTAGGATGTTCAAGGTTCAATGTTCAAGGTTCAAGGTTTAATGTCGCGGGTGATGAGTAATGAGTGATGGGTAATGAGTAATGGGTCTCTCGTCACCCATTACCCATCACCCATTAATCATTACCATTTTTTCAAATTTCCGTCTTATTTCATCCACTTTATCCCTATCCGGGCGCTCGGCGCCCGGGGCCATGTACAGGTCCTGGTTCATTTCGATCTGGACGGCAAAGCCGCCGCGGGCCATGAGCTGTTTTCCGTAGTGTACCGTGATGTAGCCGCCCTGGTAGGGGTTGTTGACCGCCACGGAAAAACCGGCTGCTTCCAGGGAAAATCGGATTTGATCCATGATTTCGGCCGGGCAGGAGACCGGGCCGCGGCCCGGGCGGGGTCTGCCCCTGGTGTCGCCGTTGTTGCTGATGATGATGTCTTTTCGTTTTTTTCCGGCGTCCGGGGCGTCTGCCGGGGCGGTGCCGTTTAGGGAATGGCAGTCGAACAGGCATTTGACGTCCGGGTCGGATACCGCGCGGGCCAGTTTTTCATGCCAGGGCTTGTAATATTTCCGGATGCGCTCTTCCACGGCGTCTGCGTCCGGGTATCGGCCGGGCCGGTATATCGGCCGGCCCCTGTAGTCGGTTTCGGCCACGATGCCCTTGGGCCCCCGGCTGTCGGGCGCCCGGTTCAAATCCGCCACCAGCCGGCTCCATTCAGCCGGGAGAATCGTCTTTACCGGCATGGCCCCGAAGATTTCCGCAGTGCCGAAATCCTCGGCATCCTGGATCTCCGCCTCAGAAAGCGCCATCTGCTCCCGTATCTCTCCCGGCACCCTGGCGGAACAATGCGGTATTGTGATGATGATTGAGTTGGCCATAGGTTTTTAAACATACAGGATTTTGTGGTTTTTCGTCAACCGCAGAGTGGGGGCGGCGGGCGGAATTGTGTGCGTTTTCGCAAGCCGGTTGCTTGACGCAGCAGGCCGCGGGATTATCTTTGCAGATAAGAAGGATTGAAACAGCCTGGCTGCTGCCCTGACGGCAGCAGCGCCTGCAACCACAATAGGAGGAAGTGAAATGGGCAAATTTGCACAATTGAGCCGGGCCTGCCGGGATGAAAAAACATTCGGCCGCGTGCTTGGCATTTTTTTCCTGGCCCTGGGCCTGGTATTTTTGATTATCGGATTTACCGTGCTGCCCCTGTTCGGCCTGGTCGTGGCCATTCCCCTGATTGCTTTGGGATTTTATTTTTTTCGCAAATCCCCGGGCGAAGACGAGGCCTGCCGGACAGATTTGGATGTGAGCGCTTTTTCACGAAAGCAGCTGAGCGAAAAACTTTTTGTTATCCCGGTCTTTGACGATCATGACCGGGATTGCTTTTTCCATGCGCCGAAGGGTTTCGGTAATGTTGCCCAGAAGCGAGGTTTCGGTGGCCGTATCCCCGGCCGCCCCCACGATGATCAGATCCGCGTTGTCATCCTCTGCGGCATTGTAGAGCTTTTCCCCTTCGCTGGTGAGGGCCTCGGATGCGTCGATTCTGCACGGAAAGGCCTCCGGGTCCTGGCCGAATTCCGCCATGAGTTCCTGGTGAAGGGTTTGTGCCCGGGTTAGGTTCTGGCTTGCGCTTTTTTGGGTGGAGGACGGAAAATAGCTGCGGGTGCTGTCCTGGATGTAATAGCAAACAAGATGTGCATTTTGCTGGCGATGCAGGTGCAGGGCCCTGTCAAAGGCCGCCTTTGACGCCTTGGAATAATCGATTGCGCAAAGCACCCGGGCAATTTCCAGGGGCGGGTCTTCGGGTACGAATACGATATCGCATTCCGATTTCGCAGACAGCTCGCCGCCGTATCGTTTCTGCCGGTCTTCGCCGTATTTCTGCCCTATGAGCAGCAAGTCCGCATCCATTTCTCCGGCAAAGGACAGTATCTCCTCTGCCGCGTCTTCTTCAGCCACCCGGGTTTCGATCCGGGTGGAGACGCTATTGCGGAATTTTTCATCGATTCTGCTGTCGAGTTCCTCCCGGATCATGGCATTGAGTGAGCTTTTGACATCCGGAAACGACTTGCTGCTTTTATTGGGAAGATCATAGGCCTGGATCACGTGGATAAATGTCACTGCGTCTGCGTGAAATACCCGTGCGGCCAGGGAAGCGTAAGGGATCAGGTGCTTGTCAATATCCGTTAAATCCAGGCACACCAGAATATGCTTGATGGTTTTCATGGGTTATTGGCCTTCCCTGTTTGGATTTTTCGGGTTTTGATTTTCCGAGCCGGCCCTGCCGGCGGCTTTTTTTTCGACCAGATCCTGGATGAGCTGCTGGTAGCTTTCCCGCTCCATATCCCGGGCGCGGATGCGCTCGGCCTGGTATTCTTTTTCCAGGCCCTTTGTCAAACTCCATCCCATGAGCAAAAGCACCACGGCAAAGGGCAGGCCCGTGGTGATCGAGGCGGTCTGAAGCGCGTCCAATCCCCCGCCGAACAGCAGCACCGCAGCCACGGCCCCTTGCAGAAACGCCCAGAAAATCCGCTGGGTCACGGGAGATGACAGCTTGCCGCCCGAGGTAAAGGTATCCACCACCAGGGACCCGGAATCCGACGAGGTGACAAAAAAGCTGACCACCAGCAGGATGGCGGCAAAATTGGCAACAATGGCAAACGGGAAGTTGCCCAAAAGTTCATAGATGGAAATGGCAATGTTTTCCTTGACGGCCGCGGCCATGGTTCCAGCTTCGTTGAGTTCCAGAAACAGGGCGGAGCCGCCGAAAGTGGTGAGCCATAAAAACGTGAGCAGCGACGGGACGATGAGCACGCTAAGCACAAATTCGCGCAAGGTTCGCCCCCTGGAGATCCGGGCGATGAACATACCCACAAACGGCGACCAGGAAATCCACCAGGACCAGTAAAATATGGTCCAGGAGTTCTGCCAGTCCGATCCCCGGTAGCCCTCGGCCCAGAAGCTGATTTTGAAAAAATCATTCAGATACACCCCGATGTTTTCCACGTAGGTGTCCAGGATAAAAAGCGTCGGGCCGGCAATGAGCACAAAAACCAAAAGCACGGCACCCAGGTTCATGTTGAGCTCGGACAATCGCTTGACCCCCTGGTCGAGCCCCGAGGCCACGGACATGGCAGCCGCGCTTGTGATCACGGCCACAAGCACCATCTGGATGTAAATGGTATCGGGCAGGCCGAACAAATGGTGCAGCCCTGCATTGATCTGCTGGACCCCGAAGCCCAGAGAGGTGGCCAGGCCGAACATGGTGGAAAGCACGGCCAGCACGTCAATGGCATCGCCCATGGGGCCGTAGACCCGTTCGCCGAGCAGGGGATAGAAAACCGAGCGGATGGCCAGGGGCTTGTTTCTGTTAAAGCTGAAAAAGGCAAGCGACATGCCCACCAGGGCGTAAATACCCCAGGGGTGCAGTCCCCAGTGCAGAAAGGTCACCTGCATGGCATTGCCCGCGGCCTCCATGGTATCGGCCCCGCGGAAATCCGGGTTGGTGAAATGGTAGATGGGTTCGGCCACGCTCCAGAACAAAATGCCGATGCCCATGCCCGCAGAAAACAGCATGGCAAACCAGGCGGTGCGGGAAAACTCCGGCACCGCGTTTTTGCCCCCCAGGCGGATGCTGCCGTATTTGCCCAGGGCGATATAGAGCATGATCAAAAGATAGCAGTTCACCGAAAGGATCAGAAACCACCCGAAATAATCGGATACATTTGTCTGGATGGCGGAAAAGATCCGCTCCATGGGTTTGCCCACCCCAAGGGTAATGGAGATGAAAACAACGAGCAAAATCACCGTGGGCCAGAATACCGGGGGGTGAACGTCAAAGAAGCGGCGTATTCCGGACGCCGGATCGGTTGTGTTTTCAGCTTCGGCCATTTGCGGCTCCGTAACAGGCTCTTGTTTCAGGTGATTAAAAATATAATAATGATTGAATTGAATCTTCCTGTCAATGATATCCGGATGTGATGGAAGTGTATTTTCCGTGATTCCGGAAGGTTGTTCGGAAGTTGTGTTGTTGCTGAAAAGAAAAACCGGTTTCAGGGGTTGCGTAGCCGGCCAAGTCTTCTTATGGTACACGAAATATAAAATTGTTTAATTTTCAAATCAAAAGGAGCATTCATGACACAAGCGAAATCAGGCGATACCGTCAAGATTCATTACAAGGGCAAATTCGATGACGGCTCGGTATTTGATTCCAGCGAAGGCCGAGACCCCCTGGAGTTCGAGATCGGTTCCGGCAACATTATCACCGGGGTGGAAGAAGCTGTTGTGGGCATGCAGCCCGAGGAAACAAAGGAAGCCACAATTCCGCCGGAAAAAGGCTACGGCGAATACCGCGATGATATGGTCATCGAGGTGGAAAAGACCCAGTTTCCCGAACACATTGATCCCGAGCCCGGCCAGCAGCTGGAACTCCAGCAGCCCGACGGCCAGAAGGTCACGGTCACGGTGACCAACATTGGCGACGAAAAAGTCACCCTGGACGCCAACCATCCCCTGGCCGGCAAGGATCTCAAATTTGAGATCACTCTCCAGGAGATCGTCTAAAGCTGCTCATCCTGATGTTTCTCAGGAAGCCAAGTTCTGATGGCGCCGTAAAAAGTCCAATATCTGCGTTGCGCGCAATTTCTCAGAATTTCACGTACGGATAAGTACGCTGCATTCTTCGAAATTGCGCAAGCCTTGATCTTGAACTTTTACGTCGCCATCTGAAATCAGATTTTTTACGATGCCATCAAGTTCTGCGGCCGGGAACAGTTTTTTCGCCCAATGTGGCTTTAAAAACTGTTTCCGGCCTTATTTCATGATCGGAAAGGTTGCCCCGCCGTCCGGGAATACGGCCACGTGTGCGTTTTTTTTCAATTTGGCCGCTCCCCGGTCAATTACCTCCTGCGGCCGGCCGCACGCATGAAAAAACCCCAGATGCCGGATTTCTTTTTCTGACAGCGACGGCGCATGAAAAAACATCCTGTATTCCCGGATCAGGCGCATGGAGTAATAGGTCAAAAACCGCTCCTCCACGTTAAGCCCCTTTTTTATCACGTTTAAAAACCCCATTACATTGGATTTGCCCACCAGTTTCAGGATGGTGCGCAGCACAAAAAGCGGCGGCGGCTTATCCGGCAGCGGGATATCGTCAAGGCCCCGGGCTGCCCTTAAAAATCCCATGATCACCCCTCCCGGTGCAAGGGCGGGAAGGGCGTTGCCAACGCATTTCATGCTCTGTTTGAAGTTGATGTCCATGGGATGGGAGTTTACAATCACCGCGTCCATGAGATGCGGCAGGTCTATGCCGGCGGTTTTCTTGTTAAATTCGATGCCTTTTCTGTGCGCGGCCAGGGCGTCGCCGGCAAAGGCGGCCGCGATCTGCTGGCTTTCGTCAAGCAGCACGTTGACAACAAATATTTCTCCCGGGACCAGATCCCTTGTTTCTTCCAGGTCCCGGCGGAAGGTGTTTTCATCCGGGGCCATTCCCACCCGGTTAAAAAGGTATGGCGGCTCTGCGATCATGCCGTGGTGGGCGCCGATGGCCTCTGCCGCGGCCACGCCGGGAAACAGGTTTTTCATGCCCCCGCCGAATCCCGCCCACAGGTGCGGTTCGATCATGCCCACCAGAACAATCAGGTCTGCCGCGGCCACCTCCCTGTTTAGACGAACCGGGGTGCCCCTGCCGGTTGTGCCGAAATCATGGTGTGTGGCCGGATCAAAGGCGTCCGGGTTGGACCAGTTGACTTTGTTTAAATTTTCTTCCCCGATTTTTTCTGCCATCTCTTTTTGGCTCATGGCGGTGTGAATGCCCAGTGCGGGCATGACATGGATATTTTCGGCATCTGCGCCGGCCTGCTGCACATGCTGGAAAATCAGGTGGAAAAATTCATGGGCCGGGGTGGGGCGGGTGTTGTCATCCACGATGATCAGGATGCGCTTTTGTGAAAGGTTTCTTTGGGAAAGGGGGTTGGCGCCTTCCGGGTTGGTCAGGGCGGCTTCCACGATGTCTGCGCTGCTTTGGCGGCTTTGGCCGGAGATGTCGACGCGTTCGGGCATGTGCACATGCCAGGTATCGGGCAGTTGAAGCGTTGTCAGCGATTGCCCCCAGGGCAGCTTGATTTCCATGGCCGGCACCTTTCTTTGAGTTTAAAATAGCATTTTCGGCTTATTGTTTTGTCTTTTTTTATACCAGAAAACTTTTGCTTGCGCATTCGGTTTTGCCGTATGGGGTAAAGTTTGTGGGAAGGAAGTCCTGCGGTCAGGGTCAGTTTTTTCGCTCCTGACCGTTTTTACGGATTCAGCAAATGCCTTCGCTGAAATTTCAAAAACTCGGCCTGTCGGCCTCAGACAGTTTGAAATTTTCACGCTTCGGCATTTGCTGAATTTTTCCGTAAAAACGCTCAATGTCGCTTCAAAAACAGCCCCCGACCGCAGAACTTCCTTGGCAGCGGTCTTCTCTGGCCAAACCCCGGGACCAATAAGGTAATAGGGAAACAAAACTTTAAAAATTTGAAAATGTCTGGGTTATAGCTGCTTGAAAAACCGGACAGGGATGGTTTTGGGTGGCGATTTTTGTGGAACGGGGTTATTTTATGGGTTTGGTGGAAGCAGTTTTGGAAGAAAAAATCAAGGATTGACGCAAAGGGGAAAAGAAAATGAAAATTGGCAGGATTGTGGGGATGGCGGCTCTGGTCTTGTTTTGGGTGACATTGACAACGGCTTTTGCAAACGAGTCTGCGGTGCGCATCGAGGCTCCGGAGTCGGTTCGGTCCGGCCAGGAGGTGGAGATTCTGGTGCATGTGTCGCATTCCGGCAACAATTTTATTCATTACACGGAGTTGGTGGAGCTGGGTATCAACGATGAATTGGTTGAGAAATGGGAGTATTCCAATTTCAGCAAGCCGCCTGCCGAAGAATTTACCGTTCGCTATTTTCACACCGCAGATCAGGATTTTACGATCAGCGCCCGTGCTGTGTGCAACATGCACGGCAGCCGCAACACAGATGTCATGAACGTGTCGGTGGAACCCAATGATGCCCCGGACGAAGCGGCTGAATAGACAGGAACCTTAGGGAGGCGGATATGATTCTGGCTTTGGGGATTGTCAACCTGGTGCTGGTGGCCTGGCAGCTGGCAACCGGACTGCATGTGATCCGGATATCGCCGCGTACCCACCGGAAAACCGGAATCCTGCTTGCGGTGTCTGCTGTTTTGCACGCCTCTTTGGCCCTTCTAGTCTAAATGCGCAAAAAGGGGTGCAGGCTTCTGGTGCGGGTCTATCGTTTCACCGGCCGGCCGAATGCCTGGTTGATCAGATTGCGGTCTCTGGGCTGAAACGTGCCGTTTGCCTTTTCCTTGCGGATGACCTTCTGGAAAAGCTCAAACATGCGCACCTGCTGGGGCTTGTCCGCGTAAAAGCTATCCCATGCGTAAAACAGCAGTTCCTGCAGGCGTTCGGCGCTCATCTGTTTTGGGTGGTAGACCACCTTGTCTGCGGTGTAATCGTCCCAGTCATAGGAGAAAATCCGGTTTTCCTTGTGGAGCCGGTCCCAGGCCCGGGTGTGGGGAAACGGGGTGAGCACGGTAAATTCGGCCAGGTCCAGTTCGATTTCCAGCAAAAAGTCCACCAGCCGTTTGATAAAATCTTCGGTATGCCGGTCAAGGCCCAGCAAAATGGTGCCTTCCACGGCAATGCCGTGATCGTGATAGCGCTGGATGCGCTCCCGGATGTAATCCGAGGTGTCAAACACCGCCTGGTAAACAAACCAGGCCCCGGCCTGGGCGGCCAGGTCCAGGACTGCGGGGTCGTCTTCGATGGGATGGCTGCACCAGTTTTTTTTCAAAGGGATCATTTCGGCAAACAAGTCCTTTTCCCATTGAGTATCCTGGGCAAGAGAATTGTCCACCAGAAACAGGCGGTTGTTGTCAATGCCGGCGATTTCCTCGATTGCCCGGTCAACGGGCCGCGGCCGGAACCGGCGGCCGCCCAGGTAGGCAACTGCGCATGGATAGCAGTTAAACCGGCATCCCCGGGAGGCGTGCACCAGGTCCACCATCTGGATGCCCCGGTAATTGTACAGGCTCTTGTTTAAAATATCCCTGCGGGCCGGGCCCACGGTTTCAATGGCCGGGGGAGCTTCCAGGGCGTTGTAGAATTTCTGCAGCCGGTTGTTGCGGAAATCTTCAATGACCTGTTCCATTTTGCCTTCGGCCTCGCCCAGAAACACGGCGTCGGCGTGCTGTGCGGTTTCCTCGGCATGAAGGGTTGCGGCAATGCCGCCGAAAATCACGCAGATTCCTTTTTTGCGGTAAAAGTCCGCGATCTGCCAGCCCCGTTTCACCTGGATGGTGAGCATCATGGAAATGCCCACCATGTCCACGGATTCATCAAAATCAATGTCCTGGAGGTTTTCATCCACGAATGTGACTTCCACGTCTTCGGGAAGGCTTGCGGCAAATACCACCGGCCCGTGGGGGGGGAGGTGAAATTCGGTCTGGCGGGCCAGCTTGGCCCACCTGGGATAGATGAGTTTGAATTTCATGACTGGTTTATCCGGACATGTCTGCTGTCTGAGGCCGGTTGTCCCGGATATATTCGGCCAGGGCGGCAACAGAGGCAAAGACTTTTTCCCCGACCTCCTTGTTGTCAATGACAACGCCGTAGTCCTGTTCCACCATCATTACCAGCTCAAGGATGTCAATGGAGTCAATGCCCAGATCTCCGCCCACCAGGGGGGCGTTCT
Organism: Desulfosalsimonas sp.; assembly: GCF_055149105.1. Taxonomy (NCBI): domain Bacteria; kingdom Pseudomonadati; phylum Thermodesulfobacteriota; class Desulfobacteria; order Desulfobacterales; family Desulfosalsimonadaceae; genus Desulfosalsimonas; species Desulfosalsimonas sp. The sequence continues at coordinate 33,290 of NZ_JBSRLA010000020.1, forward strand.
CGTCGATTTCTTCGGGCGTGATATCCTCGAGATACAGTGTATCAATGATCTTTGTCTTGAGTTCGTCAATGAGCTGCTGCATTGAAATGACCTTGTCAAACCAGTAAATTTATTCTATGTTGAAAACCTGAGCGAGCCTGAAAACATCACCTATTACCGTATTCTGAACTTCTCCGGAACCCTGAAATGATTGAAATTACCAGCCGTCCCCTGCAAAGTCAATCTTCTTTCGCATATGAATCGCTTCTGCCCGTGCATCCATGCCCGGGCCGCGTCATTGGTGCCTGTTCATGAGTCAGGATTTGTCCGATACAGAAGAATACTTGATCCAGCGCGATGCCATGAAGCTTGTGGACAGCATCGTGGCCGCAGACGTGCAAAAGGCTGTGGCGAGGTCCAAAACTTCCCTGGGATGGCCCATGCACATGGATGGTTGTATCCATCCGGTGGTGTTAATTGAGCTGGTGGCCCAGACTTCCGGTATTCAGATCCGGTGGAGTGAGCTGGAAAAAGACCCGGCGAGCCATTCCGGCGGCGGGTTTATCGTGGGCATCAAGGAGGCGGAATTCTTTTGTGGGCAAATCCCCCTGGATGCGGAGATTGAAACCTGCGCGGTCAAGGTCTCCAAGCACATGAATTACGCCGAGTTCGAAGGTACCTGCACCATGAACGGTCAAGCTCTGGGCCGGGCTTTTATTCAGGTGCTGCGGACCGGGTGAATTTTTTACGGCGTTTTAACTTCGTTTAAAGTTCAAAGTTCAAGGTTCAAAGTTCAAGGTTCAAGGTTCAAGGTTCAAAAAAATAAAATCAGAGAGTTGTTTATTTGGTTGAAACGTTTGGGTTAGGAGAAAGCAGATTTATGGAGCAACAGACAGCGGTTGTAACCGGCGGAGGACGCGGCATCGGGCGGGCGATTTGTCTGGAACTGGCTGCCTGCGGCTATTTTGTGATCATCAATTACCGATCCGACCGGGATGCGGCCGGGCAGACCCGGGACGAGATCCGCAGCGCGGGCGGGGCCGCGGAAATCATGGGTTTTGATATCACGGATGCCGCTGCAGCCAAAGAGGCGGTGGCAGAGATTGCCGCAGGCCATGACATCGGGGTGTTGGTCAACAATGCCGGTATTACCGCAGACGGGCTGTTTGTGATGATGCCGGAAAAAGACTGGCACAATGTGATCAACACGGCCCTTTCAGGATTCTACAATGTCACCAAACCGGTGTTAAAGCAGATGATGCGCAAAAAACGGGGGTCTGTGGTGACCCTTTCCTCGCTCTCCGGCATCCGTGGCAACCGGGGCCAGGCCAATTACTCGGCTGCCAAGGCCGGCCTGATCGGGGCAAGCAAGGCGGTTTCAGCCGAAGTGGCGCGCCTGGGCATCCGGGTCAATGTTGTGGCCCCGGGTCTGATTGAAACCGAAATGATCCAGGAGGCGCCTGTGGATTTCATCAAGCAGATGATTCCCATGGCCCGCATCGGCCGGCCCGAGGAAGTGGCAAAGGTGGTGCGGTTTTTGTGCTCGGAAGATGCCTCTTATATCACCGGCGCGGTGATCAGTGTGGACGGGGGGATGGGCTGATGGCCGGCATTGCCTTCATGCGCAGGATTTTTTACCGGTTTGGTTTTTTTGCCGCGCTGCTGTGTGCTGTCCCGTTTTTTGCCGGCTGGGCCGACACCATGGAGGAGATCGGAGTTCAGGCAGCCGATATCCGGGCGGTCAAAGCGCGGTTTGTCCAGGAAAAGCATTTGGAAATGCTCGACAACCCCCTGATATCCAAGGGCGAGCTGTATTTCCGGGCCCCGGATTCCCTGCGCTGGGAATACACCGATCCCGTAAAAAGCATTCTGGTGATGAACCGCGACCAAATCCGCCAGTACGCCATGGGCGAAGACGGCATGCAGGCCCGGCAGGGCAGGGATCTGGAGGCCATGCGCGTTTTTCTGGAGCAGGTGGGCCAATGGATCCGCGGCGGGTTTGAGCAAAACACCGCTTTTTCCGCAGAACTCAAAAAAGGGCGCCGGGTGGTGCTGACCCCTGCGGACAATAACATCGCTGCAGTAATCGAAAAAATCGAACTCCAGCTCACCGACACCCCGGGCGTGATCGAGTCTGCTTTTATTTATGAGGATGAAACCTCTTATACCCGCATTGTGTTTCATGACACAGAGATCAACCCGAAGATTGCAGACAGCGTATTTGAGCAGGCCGGATAGAGAAGGGCTGACAAATCGTTTGCACCCTGCTGATTTGGAATAATATTTTATTTCAGATTCCGGTTCGTGCGAACATGTTGTTTGCAGCAGGCCAAATCCAAATTTTTCCGTAAAAGGGGGTTGATGATGAAACAATGGATTTACGGCGGTTTTCTGGTGTTGATGAGCGTGGCACTGATTTCCTGCGCCGCAGGCTTGAAAAAAAATGAGATTGATCCATGGCTGGCCGACATTTCCGGCAGCAGAGCCCCTGCCGTCAATGTGGAAGGCAAATGGCAGGACGCGGATGTGGATCCCAACACCCCGTTTGGATGGGGCAAGGGCATGCTGGAGCAGACAAATGGCAGAATTGAGGGCCACATCGGCAACTACAACATTACCGGAAGGGTCAGCGGCAACAATGTCTACCTGGTGTTTCTCTCCGGCGGCTCGGTCTATTACACGGCCCGGCTGGAAATGAAGGAAAAGGGCGTGCTCCGGGGCAATTATTTTAATGACGACGACCTGGCCCAGGAAAACGGCATGCCCATGAACCTGGAAAAAGTTGAATAATCGCAAATATACATCCTGCAGGGGCTTGCGGATTGCCCGGCCGGTACTGATTCTGGTTTTTATGGTTTTCATGGCAGCCGGATGTGCCGGACTGCCGGAAATCCGGCTGGAAGGCCCTGTTGCTGAGTCCCGGGTGAAAACGGCCTGCCGGGAAGTGTTTTCAGACACCCCCCGGCAGGTCGTGCATTCCATGACCGCACGGATGCCCAATGACGAGATTTACCAGGGCATTTCCGTTACCCGGGTGTCGCCGGAAGCCGGCCGGATCAAGTGCGTGATCATGAGCATCGAGGGCTTGGTGCTGTTTTCAGGCAAGGCCAATGGCGAGATCCGGGTTGAGCGCGCCATCGGTCCGTTTGACAGCGAAAAATTCGCAGAGCGCCTGTTTGCCGATATCCGGCAGGTGTTTTTACCCCCCCGGGGCCTGATGGTTGCCGCGGGAAAAAATCCCGACAACCACCCGGTGTGTCGTTATTTGTTAGACGAGGGCGGTTTTCTGGACGTGGTGCAGTCCGGCCCGAACCATGTGCAAATCATTGAATACAACCCGGGCAGAAAAAAGACTCAGACCGTTTCCCTTACCCGGGCGCCGGCGTCGGGTGAAGCCGGCCTCAGGCCGGCAGACACCATCGTGATTGAGCGTCACGGCGTTTTGGGCTACCGGCTGGACCTTGAGCGCATCGAGCAGAACCCGGATTCTGCAAATCTGCCGTGATCGGTTTTTTTCAGATCCGGGTCTCGTTTGGGGCTTTGTCCTCGGTGTCTTCCAGAGAACGCTGAAAATCACGCCACGCCCTGGAAAATCCCTTTTTGGTTTCCTCCCAGGCCTCTCCTGAACTGTTTTTGAATTTTTCCGCCCATTTTTGAAGATCTTCGCGTTTTTCCCGCAGGGTTTCGAGGGTGGAGCGGGTTTTTTCCTTCATCTCTTTGCTCATTTCCGATTTTTCCTTTTCATACCGGCGCTCCAGCTCATTGATGCGCTCGTCCATGCGCTGGATTTCTTCTTTTGCCCTTTTGGCCATTTCTTCCTGTTTGGCTGCCGAGTACTGCTTAAGGCTTTCAATGGCCTCGGCAATGTCCTGCTTGACTTTTTCACCAGAGGTTTGATTCCCGGATTCAGCAGCGGCCGGCCCGGCGCAGACCAGAAAGGCCAGCATCAAAATCAGGGCGGCAAACAGGCACTTGAGAGGGGTTTTCGGGTTCATGGCAATGTCCTTTCATTTGTTTTGTCATTGCCGGCTTTTTTTCGGCCGGATGGATTGGTGCATCACGGGCAGGCCCGTGAGCCCGGAGACAGACCGGATCACAAGGCCTTTTTCAGAAAGGATGATAAGAATTTTCTCCATTTCCGCAAGCCATTGCCGCGGATCAAACCCAGCGGTTCCCGGGTGGCCGTCATGGAGCAGGATGATGTCTCCGCTTTGCACTTTTCTGCCGATGCGCGCGGCCAGGCCGTTGATTTTCCGGTTTCCCACGTCCGGTCCCCGGCATGAATAAAGAATACAGCGCATTTTGTATTTTTCAAGTATGGTCTTGAGCTTCGGGTTGACCACCCCGGCCGGGGGGCGGAAGGCGGCGGGCCGGATGTTGAAGCGGCCCAGGATGTCTTGGGTTTTTGCGATTTCCGCATCCAGTTTTCCCGCGGGCTTGAGCATGACAAACACGTCGTGGCTGTATGTGTGATTGCCGATGCAGTGGCCGGCGGCAAGGATTTGCTGGATAATTTCCGGATGTTTTTCCGCCTTTTGGCCGGTGACAAAAAATGTGGCCGGCGCATTCCAGCGCCCCAGCAGTTCCAGCAGGGCCGGGGTGGTTTCCGGGTGAGGGCCGTCGTCAAATGTAAGGGCAACGCTGTTGCTGTTTTTGGGGCCTTTGCAGGTCACGGGCAGAAAAAACCCGCACTGGCCCAAAACCGCCCCTGCCGCGCACATGATCACAAAGGCGGCAAGCACGGCCGCGGAAAAATACGGGTGGATGAAAAAAACCGCCGCGGCCGCGAAAAAGGCGCCGGCTGCGGCAAGCCAGGCAGGGGCTATGCCAAAGCCGGCCTTCATCTGACCAGGTGCTCCCACAGGGGCCCGGTATGGCCCCGGGCATGGAGCCGGGAGATGATCTGCGCGCTTTTGTCCCCGCCGCTGCCAACAATCCAGTTGATGCGGTCTTGGGCCTTTTCCAGGACCCGGGCCTGTATTTGTTGGGCGCTGATGTGTGCGGGGCTGTAAAACACGGGTTCAAGAAGATCTGCGTTTGTCTGGATCAGTCCTCGTTCCACGGCCATCTGCCGCACCCGGGTACCCGGATAAATGCGGATGCCGGTGAAAAAAAAGCAGACGGTTTTCTCCAGGGCTGCGGCATTGTCCAGTGTTGTTTCCAGAGTTTTTTCAGATTCGTCCGGTGCGCCCAGCAGAAAAAAATGGGCTGCATGGATTCCCGCATCCAGGGCGGCCTGGTGGGCGGCGAAGATATCTGCGCAGGTAAAGGGTTTGCGGTATTGGGCCAGGATGGAATCGCAGAACGCGTCTGTGCCGAATTCCGCATGGGTCATGCCGGCTTTTGCAAGGCCGGCAAAATAGCCTGCCGGCATCTGCGCCGGGGCGATGTAGGCGCCCCAGGGAATGGTGATCTGCGCGCGCTCAAAGGCCCGGGCCACGGCCAGGCTGTGATCCGGGTCTGCATTGAATGCCGAATCCGTGATAAACAAAAACGCGGCCCCGGCATCCTGGAGCTGTCGGGCCTGTTTGGCCACTTCCGCGGGGTCAAACAGGCGCATGCGCCTGCCCTCGATGTCGGGATAGGTGCAGTAAATGCACTGAAAACAGCACCCCCGCTTGGTCTGCAGGTTGAGCATGCCGCCGTGGCGCAGGTAATAATCCACGTGCGGACGGTTGGCCAGAAACGAGCGCTTTGTTAAGTTATCCAGGGGCGTCGGCGGTGTGAGGGCTTCGGCCGGGCTGTTTGGGGTGATCACCCCGGGCAGATCGGCTACCGGTTTGTTTTGGGAAAGCCGGTCCAGAAACGCGGCCAGGCGCTCGCCTTCGCCGGTCAGGGCATAATCCGCCCCCAGGTGCGTCAAAATGTCCCCTGGAAACATGTTAAGCCCGCTGCCGCCGATAATGACCGGAGCCTGGCTGATTTTGCGGATTCGCTCCACAAGTTCCCGGCTCTGCCAGAGATAGGTGCCCGGGTTGACCGCATCAGTGGTGTCCACGTTGCGGATGGAAATGCCGATGATATCCGGATCGGTCTGCGCCACCCGGGCCAAAAGGGTATCTGCGCCGCCGGGTTCATTGATATCTGCGATCCACACCTGATGGCGGTCCTTGATGGCCCCGGCCACGTAGTCCAGCCCCAGAGGGTAGACCGGGTAGGGACGGGTTTCGGTGTTGGGCGAGATCAGCAAAACCTTCATGTGTGCATCATCTCCACTGCTGTAACGGGTTTTCCGGCATTGATCATCAAAATTCCCCTGGCGCGCAGATCGATTTCCGTGTCTCCGGCCGGGCCGGCCGGGAGAAATCCTTTTTCCATGCACCCGGCAGCCAGGCCTGCGGCCGCGGCAGAGGCCGTGGCAAACTCGCCGGTATATTTCCGGTAATCCACCATTGGCAGGTTTGTGTCAAGGGCCCGGCAAAACGCGTTGATCACCTGGCGGGAAAAATCCGCCCGGGCTGCGGGAATGCCGGCAAAGATCACGCCGATTCTTGCTGAAACGGCTTTTGCACCGCCCAGTTTTTTTACCAGGGTGCCGGCGGTTTTGTCCGGATCATCGCCGCCAAGGACAAATACAGGACCAATGCCGATGCCGGTGTTGGCGGATGTGAGCATCAGTCCGCCCCCGCCGTCGGCCGGAGTGCCGGCCAGGGCGGCTGACGGATCAAACCGGCGGACCAGCGGATCATGGGCTTCGTCTGCGCCCATGACCAGACACGGGGCATGGTTGTTTCCCATGAGCCGGGCTGCGATCAAAGCCTGTTCAAAGGCGTCGTCCTGTCCTGTGAGTGTCATGTTTGCACCCCTGGCCCCGAGCATGAGTGCGGCCTGGCCGGCAGGGGCGTTGTGTACGGATCCGGCAAAATCCATGGGGCTGGAAAGCCGCTCCTGGTTGGCAAACAGCCGGGTGAGAAAAGCATGGGTTTCTGTAAGAGCCCCCCAGCCGGTGCCGAAAAACAGGTCTGAAATCTGATTTTCCATATTTGTGCGGGATACCGCCTGGCCGGCCAGGTTTACCGCCATTCTGGAAAGCCGCTTTAACCGCCGGACGGCTTTTGTATCCAGGTCAGCAGACAGATCTGTGTTGGACAATATCCCGGCGCAGGAAAGATTGTTGTAAAATGCCTGCAGACTGGCCTCTGTGCCGCCTGCACCGGTGATGCACATGCCGGTTAAAACGCCTGTGACATGGGGAGGTTCTGTGCAATGCCCGTGCTTTCCGGCTTTGCCCGTGTTTTTGTTTTGAATGCCGCCAATGACCAGGGCGGCATTGTTGCCCCCGAACCCGAAGGAATTGGACAGCACGGTTTTGATTTTTCTGTGCTCCGGCCGGGTCAGGGGCTGGATGTCGAGATCCGGGTCCGGGGTGCGCATGCCGGCGTTTGCGGGCAGAAAGCCGTCTGCCGCGGCCCGGGCGCAGATGCCCGCCTCCATGGCCCCGGCCGTTGCAAGGCTGTGGCCCAAAGCGCCCTTGACAGAGGACAGTGCCGGCGGGTTGTCTCCGAATACCGTATGCACGGCCCGGGCTTCGGCTGCGTCATTGCCGATGGTGCCGGTGCCGTGTAAATTGATGTAGTCAATGTCTGCAGGGCCTATCCCGGCATCTTTTAAGGCGGCTTCCATGGCCCGGGCCGCGCCCAGGCCTTCCGGGTGCGGGGACGTGGCGTGGTGGGCGTCACAGGAAAGGCCGGCGCCCAGGACCCGGGCAATTGCGTTTTCCGGGGACGTTTGACCGCCTTTGAGCAGCACCAGGGCCGCGGCCTCGGAAAGGTGCATGCCTTTTCTGTGCGCGTCAAAGGGCCGGGCGCCCTCCGGGTCGATTAACTGCAGGGAGGCAAATCCGTGGCAGGTCAGCCGGCACAGGGCATCAGCGCCCCCGGCCAGCACGGTTTGGGCCATGCCGCAGCCAATCATCCGGGCGGCCAGGGCAATGGCCGCAGTCCCGGAGGAGCAGGCAGTGGAGACTGTCAACACCGGTCCGGTGCATCCGCAGACCCCGGCCGCATGCCGGGCCACCGTGTCCAGACCGTGGCCGGCATAGGCCCGGGGGTCTGTGACATGGTTTTTGATCAATACTTCGGATTCGGGCATTCCGCCGGTGGTCACGCCCATGACCAGCGCGTCTGGCACATCGCCCGGACATTGGGCCATGATCTGTCTGACCGCGGCATCTGTGAGCGTGTGGGTCCGGCCCTCATCAATGACAGGCAGGTCCATGCTTACCTGCCCGGCCACTGGCGGGTCTGGATGGGCAAACAGGGTCAGGGGGGCGGCACAAATCCGGTTTTTTTCCAGTGCGGCCATGGTCTGCCGGGTGTCTCCCATGGGCGTGATCATTGCAATGCCGGTGATGTAAATGCCTGTCAAAATACCGGGTCCTTAGGGTTGGTCACAAAATAACTTGAACAGTTGGCTTGTTCTTTTTCCCGTCTTCTTTGTTGCTGCGTCGGTCAAATAGCTTGCTATTCTCCCTTCTCGCGCCTCGAAGACGGAAAAAATTCCGGCGCCAAATTTGCCCAACTTATTTTGTGACCAACCCTTAGCGAATAAAGGGTTCAAAATGATGCCACTGGCAGGGGTGTGCCAGTACCGCCTGCTCCAGCAGGCGGGTGTATTGCCGGACGGCATCAGCTATCTGCCGGTCGCGGCCCGGGCCTTTTTTCCGGGCCGGCGAAATGGGCGGGTGAATGATAAAGCTGTAATGATGCGCGCCCGTGCGAACGGCAAAAAATACGTAAATCGGTGTTCTGGTGGCTGCGGCCAGTGCAAAGGGGGCCCTGGGCAGCCGCACCGGGCGGTTGAAAAAAATGGTCTCCACATATGCCTGGCCCGGGTCCCGGAACCTGTCTCCGGCCATGGACAGAATCCAGCCCTTTCGCAAATATGCCATTGCCTCGATGATTTCCATGGGCGAACCCTGACGGTTTTGGCCGGCAATCACCCTTACCCCGCTTTTTCGCAGGCTTTGTTTCTGTGTGCCCTCGATCTGCTCGTTCTGTTTTTCTCCCATGACCAGAAGCAGGGGCACGCCCTGCTCTTTTAGCAGCCGGGCGGCCACCTCCCAGTTGCCCACGTGGCTCATGAGCAAAATCCCGCCGGTGCCGGCTTTTATGCAGGCCTTTAGATGCTCCAGGCCGTGGGTGGTGTAGGTGATGCGGTTTTTGTGTTCCAGCAGGTAGCGGTCCACGTAAAGATGGGTAAAGCTGTGAAACTGCCGCCACACACACCAGATATGATACCATGCCGGCCGGCCGGGAAAAAGGGTTCTGTAAAAGCGAACGCTCACGGCCACCCGTGGCGGGAAAAACAGAAAATAGCCGGCTGCAATGGTGCGCACGGCTGCATAAAAAACCCAAAGCCCGTATTTTTCAGAGCAATATACCAGGATTTGGTAAAACAGGCGGATCATCGGGTTTCACCATAACTTTGGGGTTTTCTGGCCACAAACCATTTTTCCTCGCGGCCCCGGCCCGAGTCCTGCACATGGCGGATTTCAAAGCCCGTAGATGTCAACAGATCCCGGATTTGGGCCTCGGTTCGGTCATGGCGTTGAATTTTCCGGATTTTTAAGCGAAGGATTTCAACCCGCCGCAGAAAGGAAGGTTTTGAATCTCTGAGCACGGCCGCGCGCATGATCAGCCGGCCGCCCGGTTCAAGGCGGTCTTTTGCCGCGGCCAGGGTTTGGGCGGCAGCGTCATCTGATAGGTAATGGAGCATGTCGATCATCAGCGCGGTGTCTGCAGGATGGTCCGTCGCCGGCAGGTCCGGGGCCGCGGCCTGCCATATGGCTCCCTGATCAGCCGTGATGCGGCGGGCAAACCGAACCCGTTCAGCATCCGGGTCCATGCCGTGGATCCGGATTTCGGGGTCCATGGCCAGCAGCCATCCGGCGGTGATGCCGTAGCCGCACCCGATATCCAAAACCGCGGCCGGCCTGTCCAGAAAACCGGGAAGTTCGGCAAACATGGGATCCATCCGGCGCTTGACTGCGGCAAAAATCCGGGGATAGGCCTCGGTGTGCCGGTAGATGCGGGCCAGGCGTTTTTTGTGCTCTGCAGAGCCTGGCGCTGCAACACCCTGGCCCGGGACTGCGGGCTGAAATAGGAAATCCAGAATGGCCGGCAGCAGGCAGAAGGTTCCGGCGGCCACAAACAGCACCGCAGGGGCCAGAATCAGGCCCAGGCTTTTCATGAGCAGGTGTTCTCCTGCGGCCAGGGCGGCAAATCCAATAAAGGTGGAGGCCGCGGCCAGAAACACGGTCATTCGGATGTGGGCGAAATGCGGATGGGCTGCTGTGCCGTAGCGCTGGTAGGCCCGGACGAAATAAAGGGAATAATCCAGGCCCATGCCGAAAACCACCACAGAGAGCATCAGGCCGGGGATGTTTAACGGCTGGCCCAGCAGGTGCAAAAGCCCCAGGGTGCAGACCATGGCAAAGCCCAGTGGCAGAAGCGAGACCGCCGCAAGGGTGAGATCGGCAAAAAATATCACCAGCAGCACGGCCACGCCCGCGGCCACAATGGCAAACATCCGCACAAAGGTATCCGACAGCAGCATGCCCAGGTTTTGTGAGTAATAATTGGTGTCCAGCACGGAGATTTCCGGCCGGCCCGATGAAATCGTGTCAAAAAACCGGGCCGGATCATAATTTTCTCCGGGCACAAGGGAGGCAAACAGGATGCGCCCGTCTCCGGTCTTTTCGGAATGAATGCCCAGAAAATCAAAAAAACGTTTGTCAAAGTGCATTTGCCCTGAGGCGCAGTCCGTGGTTTGGCTTTTATACACGTCTGCAAAATTTTCCGGGTTCATCCCCAGGGCCGCGGCCTGATCCATGATGCGGGAAACCACTTGCTTTTGCCCGGCATCCTGCCAGAATTGTTGCCATGCATTGATGTTGGTGCGGCAGCGCTTTGGGCCGGGAAACAGCATGGAGGGCAAAAAGGCCTCTGAAATGCGGTTTTCAGCCATCTGGTCTTCGATTTCGGCGGCAAGCCGGTCGCTTGCCTGCTGGAGTTTTTCTTTGTTTTCCGCCCGGGCCATGACATGGACCCGGTTATGCATTTGGTTTCCCCAGGTGTCTGCGATCTGCTGTTCTGCGGCAAGGGTGTCTTTGCTCACGGTATTGATGGCGGAAATATCCACGCAGAAATCGGGCCGGGCAAAAAAGGCCAGAATTCCGGCTGCCAGAAGGGCGAAAACCAGCTTGGGCTTTTTGCCGGACAGCACTGCATGGTCCACCGCGGTTTGCAGCAGCAGCCGGTGCTTTCTCCGGGCGCCTTTAAGCCCGGGCATGAGCAGGGGAAAGCCGGTATGCACGAACAAAAAGGAAAACAAAATGCCCAAAGCGGCAAACTGCCCGATTTCCGCCAGTATGGGAAATCCGCTGAAAACCAGCAGAAAAAAGGCCCCCGCCGAGGTCAGCGCCGCTGCAAGGGCCACTGCCCACACTTCCCTGGAGGCGTGTCTGCCGGTTGTTTCATGGGGCCGGTCTGCAAACAGCAGATAGGAAATGCCGTGGTCAACCGTAATGGCCACGATGGCCCCGCCGAAACCCAGGGCCATGATGGTGATGGATTCGTGGAACAGGGCGTATACCACCAGGGCGGCCAGGGTGCCGAACACTGCGGGCACAAATGCCAAAAGCCCGATTGCGGGCCTGGGAAAGGCCAGCATGAGCAGCGCGGCAATGCCCAGGGCGGAAAGAAACACCGCCTGTCTGGCGTCGCTTTTGGCCGCGGTTTCATTATCGATCACCGCCCGGTAGGCGCCGGCTGCGGTCAGTGTCAGGTCCGCGCCCCGGGTGTCAAAGTCTTTGGCCAGCGCCTGCCTGGCCTGGTCAATGGCCGTGGCGATCTCTCTGGCGGCTTCTGATCCGGTTGCCGCCCGGCCTGGATCGGCTATAATTAATACATGGTCCAGGTCCCTGGAAAACAGCCGGCCCTTTTGAAATTCGATGTTTTCCGCCGGCATCAGGGCCCGGGTTTTTTCCAGGACCACATCGCGCAGGCCCGCTGGATCGGCCACAATGGCCCGGGCCCGGCCGGTGCTTTCCATGGTGTATAGCCGGGACAGGTTTTGCCTGACCCGTTTTTCCAGCACCCCTTTTTCCAGCAAAGGGGTTACTTTTCTTTCAAGGTCCCGGGCCGTGAGCAGCGCCGGCAGATGCTGTGCCGCATAAAGATCCAGGGCGGAAAAAATCTGTCCGGCGTCTTTGATACCCACGGAATTAAAAAGCCCGGTGGCCTCCAGATGCGCCTCCAGCCGCCCTGCGGCCTCAGAAAGCAGCTCCGGGTCTGCGGGTTTAAGGCCCAGGTCGATCAATACCCGGTTTTGGTAGGGGTGGTTTAAAATGACTTCATGGCTGTCTGCCATGACCGGGTTGCCTGTGGGCAGGGAATGCAGGATGTTGGTTTCAATCCGGAGGCCCGAGGCAGAAAAGGCGAAAAATGCCATTGCCCCGGCAACCAAGGCAAGAAGGAGGCCCCGGGCCAGCATGGATTTTTTTGTAACCCTGGTTTGTGTCAATGGCCGCCGCTCCTTGCCGATTTTCTTAGAAAACCAACAAACCGCTGTCCCAAAAGCCGGGTAAAAATCCCTGCATTGCGAAGAAAATCCAGGCCCGGGCGGAAATGGGAGATGCGCTGGTCAGCCGGCAGGTAATGGACGTTTACCGGTACTTCAATTACGGCAACACCATGGCGGCGGGCCCGCACCAGGATCTCCACCTCAAAGTCAAACCGGTTGCACACCGCCCCCCAGTGCAGGGCCCCGGGCAGGGGATAGGCCCGGAATCCGCTCTGGGAATCCGAGAGTTTGGGGCCGCCGCATACCCAAACCCAGAAGTTGGAAAACCGGCGGCCCATCCGGGAGCCGTATCGGATATGGGATTGTTCCATTCCCGTGCGGCAGCCCACGATCAGAGCGCGGCCGGAATCGGTCGCAGCCGCCATCAGGTCCGGGGCGTCTGCCGGGTCATGCTGGCCGTCTGCGTCTATGGTCACGGCATAGTCGGCCATTTGCGCCGCCTCTGCCAGGCCGGTTTGAAGGGCCGCGCCCTTGCCGGCGTTGCGGTCATGGGTGATCACGGAGATATCTGAAATCCGCCTGAGCCGGGCAGCGGTGTCATCTGTTGATCCGTCGTTTACCACGATAATATCTGCACCAAGCCCCTTTGCCCGGGATATGACCGCTTCTAGGGCTGCACCGTGATTGTAGACCGGGATTACGATGGCAAACCGGTGCTTTTGCGGCCGCTTTTGCGCCGGACTTGTTTTGGGGCCGGATTCAGGATTCATGGACATGCAGGGGGTCTTGGGAGTCATGTTTCCGCGGGTTGTCCCAGCACCAGGCCACGGCCCAGGCGCCCGGGCCGATGTGGACCCCGGAGGTCATGGACATGGGCTGGAGCAGGATTTCAGCTTCTGGAAAAATCCCGGCCATGCGTTCTTTGACCGGGCCGGCCACCCATTGCCGGTTATCGGAATATTCCAGCAGCAAAAACGGGGCTTTGGCGTGGTTTACGTCCTGCGGCAGCTTTTGTTCGGCAAATTTGATCTGGGCTTCGGCGTTTCGCACGATGCCGACTTTTACCGCCCCGTGGGAAAGGGGGCTGATCACCGGTTTCATGTGGAGCATGTCGCCGAAAAAGGCCCCGGTTTTCGACATTCGGCCCCCTGCGGCCAGGTATTTGAGCTCGTCGAGAAAGATGTATTCCCCGCAGCGCTCAACAATGTTACGGGCAAATGCGATCACCTGGTCTGCGCTTTGAGCGCCGGCTGCATACCGGGCCGTGGCCGCGGCTATGGCCGCCAGGCGGCCCGAGGCAGCGCCGGTGTCAATGATCCAAAACCGGTCTTCCGGGTCGTTTTCCGCTTTCCAGTCCATGGCTGCTTGGTAATTGCCGGTGTAGACCGAGCCCACGCACAGGTAAACCACCCGGTCGTGCTGGGACAGAAGCCGGGCGTAATGCTGATGGCGCTCAAAATCCGAGGCCTGGGAGGTTGAAGCCCGCACGCCCCGGCGCATGGCCTGGTAAAGTTCCTCCGGGTCCATGCATGTTTCCGGGATGCAGCGGTCGCCCACGGTGACATAGCTTTCCAGAAGGGTGATGCCCAGCAGGCCGGCCAGGTGCCGGGATATGGAGCCGGCCGCATCCGTGACAACGTGCACCGGCCCTGCGGCGGCCGGCAGCCTGAAGGCCGCGGCCTGCTCGGCCATGTCGTCTTCGTTCCAGGAAACAATGCGGCCCATCTGGCCGAGCTGTTTTCGCGCGGCAGAGCGGTCTGCGGTGTGCAGGTGAATTTTGGCGTACCCGCCGGAGTGAAAAACCGTCAGACTGTCGTGGTCTTCTGCGGCTGCCGGGCCTTGTGTGCCGGAGTTCTCGTTTACCTCCACCACTGCATCCACGCAAAAGCCGTTTTCCGCGGATGCGGCATAATCCGGATCAATTTTGAGCCGGCCGGCAAAGATTTCGTGGATGGGGAGAAAGGGGCGGCCTTGTCCGCAAAAATCGGTAAAAAAGCCTTCCAGAAACACGAACATGCCAAGGGCGCCGGCATCCACAACCTTGGCGGCGCTCAGCTCCCGGATCTGGCCGGTGCTGCTGTCAACTGCGGACTGCATGGCATCTGTGACGGTTTTAAGGCCGTTTTTGGGGTTTTTCGGGTCGGGCAGGGCGGCTATGGTTTCGGCAAAAGCATCAATAACGGTGAGCATGGTGCCGGCCCGGGGTCTGGAAATTGCGCTGCGGGCGTTTTGCGCACCGGTTTGGGCACACTGGTAAAGGGTTTTTAAGCCGTTTGCGGCCAGAAGATCATTGACAAAACGGGCTGCAATGTTGCCGGAATTGCCCCTTGCGGCAAACAGAATCTGGTGTCCGGTTTTTTCCGGGCCCCGGGCGGAAATATTTCTGAGGGGGGCCAGGGTGATCATGAGGTTTCGGCCCGTATCCCCGTCTGCCACCGGAAATACGTTGATCCGGTCAAGGACCGCCGACCATGCGGCCAGCCGCTCATAGCCGGTTAAAAGGGCCTGGTGAAATTCTGCTGTCATGTTATTCAAATCCGAGTGCGTGCCGGATGGGATCCGGAATTTTAAACAGGGTTTCCATCTCCGGGATCTTGACGGCTGCCTGCTGGCTTTTGCCTTTGGCAATGACCCGGTTGTCTTCTGTGAGGCGGATGATAAAGTCCACGCCGATTTTGTAGTCCACTGCCGTGAGTTTGGCCCGGCAGACAAACTCGTCGCGGAACCGCAGGGGAAACACGTGCTTGATGCTGGTGCGGATGATGGGGAAAATGTGTTGGGTATCGTTGTAGACCCGGTATAAGTCCACGCCCAGTTTCCGGAACAGGGCATCGCGGGTGATGTCAAAGTATTTGAAGTAATTCCCGTGCCATACCACTTCCATGGGGTCCAGGTCATGGAACGGGACGGTGAATTTCACTTCACAGATTCTGTCGGTGTCTTCAGATTTCATAAAATCCTGTCCGGCTTCATAAAAATCCCGTTTCCTGCCAAACGCCAGGAACTGCGGGGATTGCTGTTACGGCGGTTTTGCCAATTTACCGGCACAGGGGGCGGCTGTCAAGAAAGACGTTTACAAAGGTTACTGATCATTTCTTTGGCCCCGGCCGAGAGGCTTTCTTCCTGAGAAACATGGGATGATTTGAAAGGTTTTTGCGAGACTGTCAGTCCTGCCGGAAAGAGAAAAGACGGTATGCAAAATCTTTTCCCCTTGATTTCTTCGGCTTGTTTTTCCTATAAAATTATGCAACATGCGTTGATGAAAAATCAGAACACAAGAAAAAGGAGATCCATCCATGCCTGTATTTGGAGATGAACTCAAGGAACTGCGGCAGAAAAAACAGGTGAGCACAGGGCAGGTGGCACAGGCTGTGGGCATTCCACAGTCGCGCTACAGTGAAATGGAAAAAGGCGTTCGGGTAGCCTCTGAGGGCCAGATTCAGCGGCTTGAAAAATACTATGAAGTTGAAGACGGCGCCCTGGCCGCATTAATGGAAAAACAATGGCAGGATTTGGTGCAGGCCGCCGCGGCCTAGCTGTCGGCTGTCTGCTGTTTTTCTATATCTTCCAGTTCTTGGATGATTTTTTCGCGCACCATCAGGGCGGTTTCCTCAGAGGTCAGGTGGCTGAATTGTTCATACGGGATTTCGGGCAAGATCCGCACCCGGATGTCGCATCTCCCGTGAAAGTTGATGCTGTGCTTTGGCAGGGCCTTGTTGGTGCCTGAGATCACGATGGGCTGAATCGGGGCCTGATGCTCTGTAGCCAGGATAAAAGCGCCAGACTTGAAATTTCGGACATTGCCGTCAGGCGACCGGGTGCCTTCCGGGAAAATCAGCACGGAACTTCCTTCGTCCAGGGCTTTCTTGCAGTCCTGCATCATTTTTGCAATGCTTCGCTTGTCTCCGCGTTTTAATTCAATATAGCGGTTAAACCGCATGTTCCAGCCGATCAGAGGAACCTTGAAAATTTCGCTTTTGGACACAAACTTGAAGTGGCAAAACAGATTGAACAGCACCAGGATGTCGAGCAGGGACTGATGGTTGGAAACCACCACCCGGGCCTTTTTGGAGTCGATGTGCTCCCGGCCCTGGATGCGGATTTTCCATGCCGGGATAATCCAGGTGTAAAGCGCGCCCCAAAAGCAGGTAAACTGCTGGAGAATCACCAGCCGCCGGTCAAAGGCCACGGTGGTGACCTTGATGACAAGTGCGGCCAGAAAAAAGATTACCGAGGTAATACCCACAAAACTGAACCAGGCAATTGCAATCAAACGGTTTTTCATAAAAATTTTCACCGGATTTAAGGTCTGATGGTGCCGTAAAAAGTCCTAAAACGGATATCACCGTCAACCACTAAAGAGACAACTTATTGATTTTACTTAATACTTAATCACTTAAAACTTAACACTGCCTGTAAAAAAGACTTTTTA